>DDKN01000108.1:18506-20924 GCA_002339725.1 Thiobacillus sp. UBA2597 | reverse complement strand
GACAACACAATCATGAAGCCGGCCATGCTGCGAATGATGCGTTCGACGGTCATGGGAACACTCCTAACAAACGAAAGGAAAGGCGGGATTTTACATGGGGACGGCCCGCCCGGTCTGCAAGGCCGACCGGGCGTCGCCTCAGGCCTGGACCCGCCGCTGCCAGAGCAGGTAGAGCAGCGGGATCACGATCAGGGTCAGCGCGGTGGAGGCGAAGGTGCCGAAGATCAGCGACACCGCCAGACCGCCGAACACCGGGTCGGTGATCATGATGGCCGAACCGGCGATGATGGCGAGGGCGGTGAGCAGGATGGGCCTGAAGCGCACCGCGCCCGCCTCCATCACCGCCTCGTCCAGGCCGTAACCCTTGGCCCGGTAGTCGAGGATGAAGTCGATCAGCAGCAGCGAGTTGCGCACCACGATGCCGGCCAGGGCGATGGCGCCGATCATCGAGGTGGCGGTGAAGGCCTGGCCGGTCGCCCAATGGCCGGGGAAGACGCCGATCAGGGTGAGCGGAATCGCGCCCATCACGATCACGGGCAGCATGAACGACTTGTAGTAGGCGGTCAGCGTCAGGTAGATCAGGATCAGGGCGACGATGAAGGCCGATCCCAGGTCGCGGAACACGTCCAGGGTCAGCCGCATCTCGCCGCCCCAGAGCAGGGTGTAGTCCTTGACGTCGCGCGGCTCGGCCTCGACGAAGCCCAGATTGCCGGTAGTGAAGACGACGCCGTTTTTCAGCCGGACCTCATCCAGCATCTGGTCCAGGGCGAGCACGGCGTAGACCGGGCTCGAGGTCAGCATCTCGCCGCCCACGGTCACCATGGGATGCTGGTCACGGCCGTAGATCGGCTTGGCCTGGATCACCCGGGTCACCGTGGCCAGCTCGCCCAGCGGGATCTGCACGCCCTGGGGATTGCTCACCCTGAGCGCCATCAGGCTCTCCGGCGTGGTGCGCAGCTCGCGCGGCAGCCGCACCCGGATCTCGATCGGCTCGCGCGCGCCCTCCTCGTGCAGGGTGCCGATGGCGAAGCCGGAGACGTAGTCGCGCAAAAGCTTGGCCACCTGGGCCGGCGCCACCCCGGCCAGCATGGCCCGCTCGGCATCGACCTTGACCTCGAAGCTGTCGACGTCGGCGGTGACCGAATCGTCGATGTTGATCAGGCCGTAGATCTGGCCGAAGGCGGCCGACACTTCGGTCGCGGCGCTGCGCAGCTTGTCGTAGTCCGGCCCATAGAGCTCGGCCAGGATCTGCGACGGCACCGGCGGGCCGGGCGGGGTCTCGTAGATCTTGAGCTTGGCCTGGGGATAGGCCTGGCGCACCGGCTTCAAGGCCTTATCGATCTGGGCCGCGATGTCGTGCGAGGAATCCGCGCGGTCGTGCTTGTCGACCAGGTTGACCCGGATCTGGGCGAGGTTTTCGCCGCGCTTGACCATGTCGCCGCGCACCAGGGCGGCGAAGTCGATCGGTGCCGGCTGGCCCAGGAAGGCCTGGAAGTCGGTGATATGCGGATTGGCGGCGATCGCTTCGCCCACGGCGCGCACCACCCGGTCGGTGCCGGCCAGGGCGGTGCCGGCCGGCATGTCGATCTGCAGCAGCAGGGTGTTGGTGTTGTCGTTGGGCAGCATCTTGAGCTCGACCCCGAACAGCGACAACGGCCCGTTCATGCCGGCGGGACGGACGAACTGCCAGGCCGGCATGACCATGGCCGCGCCCAGCATGGCCAGCACCACGCCGAAGAAGACGTTGCGCCGGCGGGCATCGTGCATGAAGGGGCGAATCACGGCCAGATAGCCGCGCCGCAGCGGGTCGTCGGCTTCGCTGTCCTTGTCTTCCAGGGTCGGCCGCGCCTCCAGTTCGCGCAGGGCCTTGCCCTTGAGCCAGCGATTGGCCGCCCAGGGCACCACGGCATAGGCGATGAAGAGCGAGGCCAGCATGGCAACCGGCACGTTGATCGGGATCGGCCGCATGAACGGGCCCATCATGCCGGTGACGAAGGCCATGGGGATGAAGGCCAGCATCACGGTGAGGGTGGCGACGTTGGTCGGGTTGCCGATCTCGTTAGTCGCCAAAAGCAGGGTGCGACCGAACTCCTCGGCCTTGATCTTGGCGTGATGCAGATGGCGGTGGATGTTCTCGATCACCACGATCGAGTCGTCGACCAAAAGACCGAGCGCCAGGATCAGGGCGAACAGGGTGATGCGGTTGATGGTCTGGCCGGTGATATAGCCCACCGCCAGCACGATGAACAGGATCAGCGGGATGGTCATGGTGACGATACCCGCCTCGCGCCAGCCGAGGAACCACCACATCAGGAGCACGACGCTGACGATGGCGATGCCCAGATGCTCGACCAGGAGGTTGACCGCGGCGTTGGCCCGCTCGCCGTCGTCGCGGGTGACGGTGATTTCGATGCCCTG
>DDKN01000108.1:0-18068 GCA_002339725.1 Thiobacillus sp. UBA2597 | reverse complement strand
GCGGGGGCCGGGCTCTTCGACTTGCCCGCCGCCCCGGCGCCGAAGGCGATCCAGGAGGATTCTTCCACCTCGGCGCCGCCATCCTCGATCCGGGCCACGTCCTTGAGGTAGACCGGCCGGCCGTGCGAGACGCCGATCACGATGTCGCCCACCTCGCGCGCCGAACCCAGAAAGCCGTTCAGACGCAACGGCCGGCTCAGGTTGTCCTTGACCAGCTGCCCGAGCGGTGCCGAGACGTTGGCGCCGCGCAGCATCTGGTCGACCTGGTCCAGACTGATGCGGGCCGCCGCCAGCCGGGCCGGATCGATCCAGACGTTGACGGCGCGCGCCCGGCCGCCCACGAGCTGGCTGAAGGAAACGCCGGGCACGTTGCGCAGCTGCTCCAGGAGGCGCGCCGCCACCTCCCGCACCTCATGCTCGTCGTGCGTGCGCGAGCTCAGGGTCAGGGTGAGGATGGGCACGTCGTCCACGTTGATCGGCCGCACCAGGGGCTCCATCGCGCCGGGCGGGATCCGGTCCCAGTTCTGGGTCAGCTGGTTGTAGAGCTTGACCAGGCTGTCCTCCTGGTCCTGACCGACCTCGAACTGCACCGTGACCACGCCGACGTCATTGGCGGCGTAACCATAGGTGTGGTCGACCCCGGACTGGGCGTGCATGACCGCCTCGAGCGGGCGCACGATCAGGTTGTGGATCTCCTCGGCCGAGGCGCCCGGCTTGGCCACGATGATGTTGGCGGCGGGCACCACGATCTGCGGGTTGTATTCGCGCGGCGTCAGATACAAGGCCAGGGCCCCGGTCAGGAACAGGGCCAGGATCATCAGCGGCGTGATCTTGGAGGTGAGGAAGGCCCCGGCCAGCTTGCCGGCGATGTTCATGTCACTGCGTCGGCGGCGGGGTTGATCCATTGTTCAATCCTCGCCTCAGCCCTGCACCCGGTCGCCGGATTCCAGCTTGTCCGCCCCGCCCACGGCGATGCGCTCGCCGGCCGACAGCCCGGCCTGAATCTCGACCGCACCGTTGTGCTCGGCCCCGGTGCGCACCATGCGGAAATGGGCCACGCCCTGGGCGTCGACCACGAACAGGCCGGTGATGCCGGCCCGTTCGACCAGGGCCGCCTTCGGCACCAGCAGGGCATCGCGCTCGCCCACCTTGAACAGGGCGCGGGCGAACAGACCGCTCCTGAGCCCCGGCGCGGCGATGTCGAGCTTGACCAGGAAGGTGCGGGATACCGGATCGGCCGCCGGTGAGATGCGCGCCACCCGCGCCTCGATCGCGCCGCTCACGCCGTCGACCTCGACCGGCACGACATCGCCCAGCTTGATTTTGCGCAGCACCTCCTCGCCGACCTGGGTCTGCACCTGGAGGCGGGCCGGGTTCTCCACCACCACCACCGGCTGGCCGGGCGTCGCCAGGCTGCCGGCATTGCCCAGCTTCTGGGTGACCACGCCCGCGATCGGCGAGACCACCACGGCGTAGCGCAGCTGGTTGTTGGCGGCTTCGGCGGCGGCGCGTGCCTGGTCGTAGGCCAGCTTCATCTTCTCGTACTGCTGGCGGCTGATCGCCTCGTCCTTGTACAGGTTGGCATAGCGTTCGAAATTGGCCTTGGCGTCGGCCAGGGCGGCGTTGGCCTGGTCGGCCTGGCTCCTGGCATCGGTGGCGTCGATCGTGAACAGGCGCTCGCCGGCCTTGACCGTCTGCCCCTCGACCACGTCGATGGCGCGGATGTAGCCCATGATGCGCGAAGCCACCGGCACCGATTCCAGGGCAACCAGGGTCGCCGGTGCCGCATAGTGCTCGGCCACCCGGCTCGCCTGCACCACGCCGATCGCGGCCTGCACCGTCTTGCCAGGCGCCGCCTGCTGGGTCTGCCCGCCCCCGTCGCAGCCCGTCAGGCTGCCCAGCAGCACACCCGCCAACAAGCCGATTTGCCATTTGTTCATGGTCGTCGTTCTCATCATGGCTCCACGCTCAAAATGCCCACTGCCCGCAGCAGCTCGGTGCGCGCCGCCACCAGGTCATGGCGGGCCGCCACCAGATCGGCCCGGGCGCGATCCAGCTGAGCCTGGCCGGCGAGCAATTCGGCCAGATTGATAATGCCGTTCTCGTAGCGCTTTCGCATCAGGCGCTGGGCCTCCTCGGCCTGGGCCACGGCCGCCTGGCGCGCCGCAATCCGTGCCTCGGCCTCCAGTGCCAGGCGCCGGGCCTCGGCCACCTGCAGGGCCACCCCTTCCTCGGCCTGACGCAGGCGGGCGGCGGCCTCCAGTTCGCCCGCCCGGGCCTGGTCGACCGCGGCACTGGTGACGCCGGCATCGAACAGACGCCAGGACAGGACGCCGGCGACGGTGTAGGACGAGGCATCAAAACCCGCAGTCTTGTCGTTCCATTCCTGACGCCCCATCAGGCTCAGCTGGGGCCGGCCGCCGGCGCGCGCTGCCGCGATCCGGGCCCGGGCCGCATCCTGCTCCAGGCGCAGGGCATTCAGGTCGGGATGACTGGTGCGTGCCTGCTCGCGCAAGCTGGCCTCATCGCCCTCCAGCGCGGCGGGCACGGCCTCGGCGCCAATCTCGATGGACTCCTGCAAGGGCCGGCCGATCAGGGTCTTCAGCCGGTCAAGCGCCCCGGATTCGAGGCGCCGCCCCTCGGCCAGCTTGAGCCTGGCCTCTTCCAGGTTGACCCGGGCCGTCAGCAGATCGCTTTTGATGGCGAGGCCCTCGGCATGCAGGCGCTCGGTCACCCGCAGGGCCTCCTCGGCCGCCTGTTTGGATTGTTCGGCCACCCTGATGTAGGCCCGTGCCGTATGCACGCCCTGATAGGCCAGGGTGACCTGCTGGACGACCTGTTGCCGGGTCGAGGCATCGCCCAGCCGGGCCGCCTGGGAACGGGCCTGGGCCTGTTCGATCTGACTGCTGAGCAGACCACCGGTGTAGAGCGGCAGCTGCAACTCGATCCGGGTGTTGAGGTTGTCGATATCGCCCGGGTGATTGATCGCGGCCGGCACGAAATCGGCCGCCGTGACCGCGCGCTGGCCGAGCTTGGCGCCAAAGGCGGAGAGCGGGTCATTGGTCCGCGAAGCGGTCATGGCCAGACCCAGGTTGGGCCAGCGCGCGGCCTCGGCCTGGCGCAGGGCAGCCTCGGCCTGGCCGACGCGAGCCTGGCTCACGGCCAGGCTGGCGTTCTGCTGGAGCGCGGCCTCAATCGCCTGCTTGAGATCGAGCGTCTCGGCCCCGGCCATTTGCCAGGTCAGGCCGAACAAGGCCAGGCCGATCAGGGAGTATGGTTTCGCCTTCATTGTTGTTCGTCGACCACGCATCCACTCCGGAATTTTGTGAATCATTGCCCTGACATGCGCCTGGGTCAAGCACACGCCCTGTTTTCGGCAACAGTCCGGCGGGAAATTGCGCAGGAAACGACGTCAGCGCCCGAAGGCGCAAAAGACGTCCCGCATCATGCTGATGAGCTGCAGGGTCCGGGCGTCGCCCACGCGGTAGTAGACGCGATTGGCATCCTTGCGGGTGCGCAGGACCCCTTTGTCGCGCAAAATGGCAAGGTGCTGGGAGATGTTGCTCTGGGAGGTGCCGACGCTGTCGACGATCTCCTGGACACTGACCTCGCGATCGCCCAGCACGCAGAGGATCTTCAGGCGCAAGGGATGGGACATGGCCTTGAGCGCACGCGAGGCCTGCTCGATGTGCTCGTCTTTTTCGATCAATTCGGTCGCTTCGGTCATGGCTGCTCCCACCGCCTTATCCCTGATGTTGGCTGACTAGTAATACAATTGAAGTATATCGCAAACAGTATTCAAATATACTAAAATACCAGCCGAAAAAGAATCATCAGACTGAGTTTAAAAAATTCGCTAATGCCTCCTGCCGTAAAGCCAATTTTGCTGATCATCCTGGACGGCTTCGGCTGCCGGGCCGCCGACCCATTCAATGCCATCGCCAATGCGAACAAGCCGAACTGGGACCGCTACTGGCGGCAGTTTCCCCATACCCTGATCCAGGCCTCCGAGGCCGCGGTCGGCCTGCCGCGCGGCCAGATGGGCAATTCCGAGGTCGGCCACCTCAACATCGGTGCCGGCCGCGTGGTGTATCAGGAATTCACCCGGATCGAGCGCTCGATCCAAACCGGCAATTTTTTCGAAAACCCGGCGCTCAAGCACTGCATCGAACAGACCAAGCAGCGTGGCTCCGCCCTGCATATCCTGGGCCTGCTTTCGGACGGCGGCGTGCACAGTCATGAACAGCACATCCATGCCATGCTGGAAATGGCCGCGCGCGAGAAGCTCTCCCGGGTCTATCTGCACGTCTTCCTCGACGGCCGCGACACGCCACCCAAGAGCGCCGAGACCTATCTGCAGCGCCTGGAAGACCGTATCCAGCAGCTGGCCACCGGCCGCATCGTCTCGGTCATCGGCCGTTATTTCGCCATGGACCGCGACCGGCGCTGGCAGCGGGTGAAGGCGGCCTACGACCTTTTGACCCAAGGCCGCGCCCCCTACCAGGCCGGCACTGCCCTCGAGGCCCTGCACATGGCCTATGCCCGCGGCGAGACCGACGAATTCGTCAAGGCCACCGCCATCGTGCCGGCCGGCGGCCAGCCCGTGCGCATGGCGGACGGGGATGCCATCGTGTTCATGAACTTCCGCTCGGACCGGGCGCGCCAGCTCTGCCGCACCTTCATCGAGCCGGACTTTGCCGAATTCGAGCGCGAATACCTGCCCCGGCTATCGGACTTCTGCACCCTGACCAGTTACAGCAGCAAATTCGACGTGGCGGTCGCCTTCCCGCCCGAGCGGATCAAGAACGGCTTCGGCGAATACATCGCCAGCCTGGGCCTGCGGCAATTGCGCATCGCCGAGACCGAGAAGTATCCCCACGTCACCTATTTCTTCAATGGCGGCCAGGAAACCGTGTATCCGGGCGAGGATCGCATCCTGGTCAATTCGCCCGATGTCGCCACCTACGACCTCAAGCCCGAGATGAGTGCCTATGAGGTGACCGACAAACTGGTCGAGGCGATCGAGAGCCGCAAGTACGACGCCATCATCTGCAATTACGCCAATGCCGACATGGTCGGCCATACCGGCAACTACGAGGCGGCCAAACGGGCCATCGAGGTGATCGACCAATGCCTCGGCCGCGTGGTCGAGGCCATGCGTGCCAGCGGGGGCGAGGTGCTGATCACCGCCGACCATGGCAACGCCGAGACCATGCTCGACGTCTTCACCACCCAGGCCCATACCGCCCACACCACCAACCTGGTGCCCTTCCTCTATATCGGCCGGCCGGCCAAAATGGCCGACCACGGCGCCCTGGAAGACGTCGCGCCCACCCTGTTGCGCATGATGGGCCTGCCGCAGCCGATGGAGATGACCGGCCACCCCCTGATCGAATTCGAGAGCGCCGGCGCCAGCGCCGAGCCAAGCGCGGCGCTGGCCCAGCCCTGATGCGGACCCTGCGGCTCGGGACGATCCTGCTTGCCTGCATCGTTTCCGTCTCGACCGCCCAGGCGACCTCCGATCCCAGGCAGCGCGAGCTCAAGGAGCTGCGCAGCCGCATCGATCAGCTGAAAAAAGAGATCGAGCAGGCCAGCGAGGACCGGGCCGAGGCGGCCGATTCCCTCAAGCAATCGGAGCGCCGCATCAGCGACGTCAACCGCGCCTTGCGTGAACTGGATGAACGCCAGCTCAGCCTGGGCGAGGAGCTGAAGGCCATCCAGGGCGAGATCCGGCAGACCCAGCGCGCGCTCGACAATCAGCAGGCACACCTGGCCGAATTGCTGCGCCAGTACCAGCGCCAGGGCGATGCCGATGCGCTGAAGCTGCTGCTGAGCGGCAAAAACCCGGGCGAGGCGACGCGGGATCTCACCTACTATCGCCACATCGGCCAGGCCCGCAGCGCACTGATCCACGCCCACCAGAGCAACCTCGAGCGCCTGGACGCGCTCCAGCGCCAGGCCGAGGAACGCAAGGCGCGCATCGAGAAGGTCAAGCGCGAGCGCCTGCAACAGCGCCAGGCGCTGGAAAAGGAGAAGAAGGCCAGGCAGCAGCTGCTCAGCAGCCTGTCCCAGCAAATCCAGAAACAGCGCAAGGAGGTAGCCAGCCTGGTACGCGACGAAAGGCGTCTGAGCCAGCTGATCGAGCGTTTGAGCCGACTGGCGCGCCAAAGCCCTGCCAAACCGCCGACCAGCCCCGGGCGCCAGACCAGCCAGCTCCCCGATGCCAGCCTGGCCGGTCTCGATTTCGCCAAGCTCAAGGGCCGCCTGGCCCTGCCGGTGGCCGGCACCATCACCGCCCGTTTCGGCCAGGCGCGCGAGGGTGGCGGCCCCAGCTGGAAGGGCGTGTTCATCCGGGCGCCGGAAGGTCAGCCGGTGCGGGCCGTGGCCAGCGGCCGGGTCGCCTTCGCCGACTGGCTGCGCGGCTTCGGCAACCTGTTGGTGCTGGACCATGGCGACGGCTTCCTCAGCCTATACAGCAATAATGAAAGCCTGTATAAACAAGTCGGTGACAGCGTCCGCGCCGGCGATGTGGTGGCGGCGGTCGGCAACACCGGGGGGCAGTCCGAGCACGGCCTGTATTTCGAACTCAGACACCAGGGCAAGCCCTTCGACCCCTTGAGCTGGGTCAAATAGCGATCATTCACGAGACTTGAGCACAGCATGTCCGGCAAGCTAAAACAAATCGGCCTCATCACCATGGGTGCGCTCATCGGCGCTGCGCTCACCCTGAACTATTCGGCCATCGCCAACCGCGAGCCCGAGCCGCTGCCGATCGAGGACCTGCGCGCCTTCTCCGAGATCTTCGGCAAGATCAAGAGCGATTATGTCGAGCCGGTGGAGGACAAGAAGCTGATCACCGAGGCCATCAACGGCATGTTGTCGGGCCTCGATCCGCACTCGGCCTATCTCGATGCCGAGGCGTTCAAGGAACTCCAGGTCGGCACCCAGGGCGAATTCGGCGGCCTGGGCATCGAGGTCGGCATGGAAGACGGCTTCGTCAAGGTGGTCGCGCCGATCGAGGACACCCCGGCACACCGCGCCGGCATCAAGAGCGGCGACCTGATCATCAAGCTGGACGAGACCCCGGTGAAGGGCATGAGCCTGAACGAGGCGGTCAAGCGCATGCGCGGCAAGCCCAACACCGATATCGTGCTCACCATCCTGCGCAAGGGCGAGTCCAAGCCGCTGGTGATCACCCTCACCCGCGCGGTGATCAAGATCAAGAGCGTCAAGCACAAGCTGGTCGAGCCCGGCTACGGCTATGTCCGCATCACCCAATTCCAGGAGCAGACCGGCAACAACCTGGTCGCCGCCCTGGCCGACCTGGACAAGAGCAACCAGGGCGCGCTCAAGGGCCTGGTGCTCGATTTGCGCAACGATCCGGGCGGCCTGCTCAACACCGCGGTGGGCGTGGCCGGCGCCTTCCTCAAGCCGGACCAGCTGGTGGTCTATACCGAGGGCCGCACCGAGGAGGCCAGGATGCAGCTGGCCGTCAAGCGTGAGCATTATCTGCGCAGCGGCGAGACCGACTATTTGAAGAACCTGCCGGCCTGGAGCCGCAGCGTACCCCTGGTGGTGCTGGTCAACGGTGGTTCGGCCTCGGCCTCGGAGATCGTGGCCGGCGCCCTGCAGGACCACAAACGCGCCCTGGTCGTCGGCACCCAGACCTTCGGCAAGGGTTCGGTCCAGACCATTTTGCCGCTCAACAACGGTACTGCGATCAAGCTCACCACGGCGCGTTACTTCACGCCCAGCGGCCGCTCGATCCAGGCCAAGGGCATCACGCCCGACATCGTGGTGGAGGAAGCGACCATCAGCACCAGTGACACGCCGAAGCTGGAATTGCACGAGGCCGATCTCGAACGCCACCTCAGCAATGGCCAGGACAAGGCCCCCAAGGCCCAGCCGCCCAAGCCGGACAGGAAGGATGGCGGCGCCAAGGACAAGGGCGCCAAGCCGGAGGCAACCGAGCCGGCGGACATCGTGTCCAAGAACGACTACCAATTCAACCAGGCCTTGATCCTGCTGAAGGGACTGCACCTGTTGCAACAGCGCTAGCGACAACCGGAGGGCAACATGAACACCCCCATGGAGCTTCAGAAGCGTCGTGAAATCGTGTTCGACCCTTTCCCGGCCGGCCAGACCGCACTGGCCCTGCAGATCCTCGAGGGCCTGCCTGGCTTGAGCGCACGCCAGATCGACCCGCAGACGATCGAGGTGCACTATCCCGTCACCGATTACACCCTCGAAGGCTTGGTGAGCGGCCTGGAGGCCCAAGGCTTTCATCTTTACAGCACCCTGCTCACCCGCCTCAAATACGCCCTGGTTTACTATTGCGAGCGCACCCAGCGCGAAAACCTGAGCCGCCCGGCCACGCCGACCAAACGCTATCAGCCCCATGTCGACGCCTGGCACAAGCGGCCGCACGGCGACCACGACCAAACCCCGGCCGAATGGCGTCAATACAAATGAGTGCCGGGCCGGGGGCATGAGCCGGCGTCTCTCGCCGCACGCGTCGATGGACGATTCGCAACTCCTGCGTTATTCCCGCCATATCCTGCTCGACGAGATCGGCATCGAGGGCCAGGCACGGCTGCTCGCCGCGCATGCCCTGATCGTCGGCGCCGGCGGCCTGGGCTCGCCCGCCGCCCTGTATCTGGCTGCGGCCGGCGTCGGCCGCATCAGCCTGGCCGACGCCGATGTGGTCGAACTGACCAATCTGCAGCGGCAGATCGCCCACGACATGACGAGCCTGGCCGAGAACAAGGCCGCCTCTGCCGCGCGCCGCATGCGGGCGATGAATCCGGAGGTGCGAATCGAGCCGCTGGCCGAGCGCCTGGCCGGCAGCCGCCTGGCGCAGCTGGTCGGCCAGGCCGATGTGGTGCTCGATTGCAGCGACAATTTCGCCACCCGCCACGCCATCAACCGCGCCTGCGTCCAACACAGTAGACCCCTGGTGTCCGGGGCGGCGGTGCGCTTCGATGGCCAGATCAGCGTGTTCGATCTGCGCCGGGGCGATGCGCCCTGTTATGCCTGTCTGTTTCCGGAACAGGCGGAAGAATCGGAGATGCGCTGCGCCGAATTCGGCGTGTTCGCGCCCCTGGTCGGCGTGGTCGGCGCCCTGCAGGCGGCCGAGGCCCTGAAGCTTTTGATGGGTATCGGCCACAGCCTGAACGGCCGCTTGCTGCTCTACAACGCCCTCGATGCCGAATGGCGCGCCATCCGCTTGAAGCGGGATCCGCGCTGCCCGGTCTGTGCCGCCGGCTAAGCCTCAGCGCGGCGCCGGTCTAGGCATGGCCGGCAGGGCGATGCCTGACACGGCCGAAAGTTCCGCACGATAGCGCTTGCCGTCCTCGGTGTGCTCGATGCGCACCGGCAAATAGACCAGGCCCTTGGCCAGCCACAGGCTGGTCTCGTAGTCGCCCTCGATCCGCTGCAGCTTGAGCGTCGCCTGCGGCCCGAGCGGCGTGTCCAAAATCTCCTCCCCTGCCTGCGCCAGATCGTACTGCTTGACGGCGCCGCGCTCTGCGATTTGGTAGCTCAGGCGCTTGCGCTGCGTCTGCAGGTCGTAGGTCACGGCCAGTTGATAGAGCAAACGGTCCAGCACGCCGGGCTTGACCGGCACCTGCCAGACCTCCCCGTTGTGGCTGCCACGGGCCTGCCGGGTCTTCCAGTCGAACTGCACGCTGCTCGAGCGCGCCTGTTTGCCGCCGCTGCGTTCGTAGCGGTATTCCAGCGGCAGGAACCGGCCCTTGCTGAAGCGAAAGCGGCTTTCCTCCCGGATGCGGTCCTTCATCAGCAGGGCGGCCACGCCGGTGGCCTGGGTGCGGGTGGCATAGAGATAGTCACCATTGGCGAGCCTTTCCAGCCTGCGCTCGGTTTCGCCCAAAGGCATCCCTTCCAGGCTCAGGCTGTAGCGGGCGGTGAAGCCCTGCGGCGGTGTGGTCGCCCGCGCGGCAATGGCCACGCAAAGCATGACGATGGCGAGGATGATGCGCATGAGGCTGCCTTAACGCTCTTCAGCCCCCGGAAAAACCAACCCCGCACGCGGCGGGGTTGGTTGGAGCCGGGGCGATAGCAGCTTACCAGACGCCGAGGTATTCCAGGATGCCCTTGGCCGCCTCGCGGCCTTCGAATACCGCGGTGACCACCAGATCGGAACCGCGCACCATGTCGCCGCCGGCGAAGATCTTCTCGTTGGCGGTCTGGTAGGCGTGCTTCTGGCCGCGGGCGATGACGCGGCCGCCCGGGTCGGTGGCGATGCCGAACTCGGCGAACCAGGGCTGCGGGTTGGGCCGGAAGCCGAAGGCCACCAGCACCCGGTCGCAAGGCACGATCTCTTCCGAGCCGGGCACGACCACAGGCGAGCGGCGGCCGCGCACGTCGGGCTCACCCAGGGTGGTGGTCACCAGCTTGATGCCCTCCACTTTGCCATTACCCACGATCTCGACCGGCTGGCGGTTCCACAAAAACTGCACGCCCTCCTCCTTGGCGTTGGCCACCTCGCGCTTGGAGCCGGGCATGTTGGCCTCGTCGCGGCGGTAGGCGCAGGTGACCGAGGCGGCGCCCTGGCGGATGGCGGTGCGGTTGCAGTCCATGGCGGTATCGCCGCCGCCGAGCACCACCACGCGCAGGCCCTTCATGTCGATAAACGCGTCCTGCGGGTAGCCCAGGCAGTGCTTCACGTTGGAGATGAGGTAAGGCAGCGCCGGCATCACGCCGGGCAGGTCCTCGCCCGGGATGTCCGCCTTCATGTAGGTGTAGGTGCCCATGCCCATGAACACGGCGTCGTATTCCTTGAGCAGGTCCGCCATCTGCACGTCCTTGCCGACCTCGGTGTTCAGGCGGAACTCGATGCCCATGCCCTCGAAGATCTCGCGCCGGCGCGACATCACGCCCTTTTCCATCTTGAACTCGGGGATGCCGAAGGTGAGCAGGCCGCCGATCTCCTCGTAGCGGTCGAACACCACGGCCTTGACCCCGTTGCGCGCCAGCACGTCGGCGCAGCCCAGGCCGGCCGGGCCGGCACCGATCACCGCCACCCGCTTGCCGGTAGGCGTGACCTGGCTCAGGTCCGGGCGCCAGCCCTGGGCGAAGGCGGTCTCGGAGATGTAACGCTCGACCTGGCCGATGGTGACGGCGCCGAAGTTGCCCTGCTGCAGGGTGCAGGCACCCTCGCACAGCCGGTCCTGCGGACAGACGCGGCCGCAGACCTCAGGCAGGGAATTGGTCTGGTGCGACAGCTCCGCCGCCTCGAAAATGCGGCCTTCCTCCACCAGCTTGAGCCAGTTGGGGATGAAGTTGTGCACCGGGCACTTCCACTCGCAATAGGGGTTGCCGCAGGCCAGGCAGCGACCGGCCTGTTCCTTGGCCTGGTCGGCGTCCATCTGCGCGTAGATTTCCTTGAACTCGGTCTTGCGCACCTCGGCCGGGGTCTTGGCGCCGTCCCGGCGGGCGATCTTCAGGAATTGAAAAACATCAGACATAGCCAATTACCTCACAACCCGCCTGCAGAGTACCGCCTGTCTGATGTTTTCGGTGCAGGCCAACTTGAGCGAAGCGAAAGTTAAGCAAAGCGGCCTGCGCCACAACGAAGTTGCGGCGCAGGCTCACATCGGCAATGCCGATGTGAAGCGGAGCGGCCGGAGCCAAAACATCGGACATGACATCAGTCCTTCAAAAGACTATCGAGGGTCAGCGCCTTTGGCTTGACCAGCCAGAAGCGGTTCACCACATCGTCGAAGTTTTCCAGCATCCAGCGGGCACGGGCACTGCCGGTGTGGAGCAGGTGCTTCTCCAGCCGGCCCTTGAGGAAGGCGCGGAACTCGCCGGTCTTCTCGTCGTTGATCCGGTTGATGTCGACCAGCTCGTTGTTGTAGCGGTTGGGCAGTTGCTCCGGCTCATCGTAGACCAGCGCGAAACCGCCGGTCATGCCGGCCCCGAGGTTGAGGCCGACCTCGCCCAGTACCACGATCGAGCCGCCGGTCATGTATTCGCAGCAGTGATCGCCGGCACCCTCGACCACGGCATGCGCACCGGAGTTGCGCACGCCGAAACGTTCGCCGGCGATGCCCGCGGCATACAGCTCGCCGCCAGTGGCGCCATAAAGACAGGTGTTGCCGACGATGGCGGCCCGGTGCGACTCGAAGGCCGAGCCCTTGGGCGGATAGACGATCAGACGGCCGCCGGCCATGCCTTTGCCGACATAGTCGTTGGCATCGCCCTCGATCTCCAAAGTCAGCCCCTTGTGGTTCCAGACGCCGAAGCTCTGGCCCGCCGAGCCGGTGAGCTTGATGTGCAGGCAGTCGTCGGGCAGGCCCTCGGCACCGTGCAGCTTGGCGATCTCGCCGGACAGGCGCGCGCCGATCGAGCGGTTGACGTTGCGCACCGCGTATTCCAGCCGCTGCGGCCGCTTGGCCCGGATGCCCTCGATGGCGTCCCTGACCATCTGTTCGGCCAGCTCGCCCTTGTCGAAGGAGGGGTTGGAGGGCGCGATGCAGAAGCGCGGCTCGTCGGCCGGGATGCCGCCCTGGGACAGCAGGAGGTCGAGCTTGAGCTTGTGCTGCTTGTCGGTCTCGCCCGGCAACAGCTGCAACAGATCGGTGCGGCCGATCAGGTCCTCGAACTTGCGCACGCCGAGCCGGGCCATCCACTCGCGGGTCTCGCGCGCGACGAAGGTGAAATAGTTCACGACCATCTCGGGCAGGCCGATGAAGTGCTTCTTGCGCAGGGTCTCGTCCTGAGTGGCGACGCCGGTGGCGCAGTTGTTCAGATGGCAGATGCGCAGGTACTTGCAGCCCAGGGCGACCATGGGGCCGGTGCCGAAGCCGAAGGACTCGGCCCCCATGATCGCGGCCTTGATCACGTCCAAACCGGTCTTGAGACCGCCGTCGGCCTGCACCCGCACCCGGCCCCGCAGGCCGTTGGCACGCAGCACCTGCTGGGCCTCGGACACCCCGAGTTCCCAGGGCGTGCCGGCGTACTTCACGCTGGTCAAGGGGCTCGCGCCGGTGCCGCCGTCGTAGCCGGAGATGGTGATGAGATCGGCATAGGCCTTGGCCACGCCGGCAGCGATGGTGCCCACACCGGGTTCGGCCACCAGCTTCACCGAGACCAGGGCCTGCGGATTGACCTGTTTCAGGTCGAAGATGAGCTGTGCCAGGTCCTCGATCGAATAGATGTCGTGGTGCGGCGGCGGCGAGATCAGGGAGATGCCGGGCTTGGTGCAGCGCAGTCGGGCGATCAGTTCGGTCACCTTGCCGCCGGGCAGCTGGCCGCCCTCGCCCGGCTTGGCGCCCTGGGCGATCTTGATCTGCAAAACCTCGGCATTGACCAGGTAGTGCGGGGTGACACCGAAGCGGCCGGAGGCGACCTGCTTGATCTTGGACATCTTCACGGTGCCATAGCGCGCCGGGTCTTCGCCGCCCTCGCCCGAATTGGAGCGGCCGCCGATGCGGTTCATGCCCTCGGCCAGGGCCTCGTGCGCCTCGGGCGACAGCGCGCCCAGGGACATGCCGGCGGAGTCGAAGCGCTTCAGGATCGCCTCGATCGGCTCCACCTCGTCGAGCGGAATCGGCTGGGCCGCCTGCTTCACCTGCATCAGGTCGCGCAGCATGGCGACCGGCCGCTCGTTCACCAGCCGGGCGTATTCCTGATAGGCCTCGTAGGAGCCGGTCTGCACGGCCTTCTGCAGGGTCTGCACCACGTCCGGGTTGTAGGCGTGGTACTCCTCGCCATGCATGTACTTGAGCAGACCGCCGGCCGGGATCATGCGCAGGGGATTGAAGGCGGCGCGCGCCAGCTGCTTCAGGTCCTGCTCGAAATCGGCGAAATTGGCGCCGGAGATGCGCGAGACCGTGCCCTTGAGGCAGAGGTCGACCACCTCCTCGTGCATGCCCACCACTTCGAACAGCTGGGCGCCGCGATAGCTGGCGACGGCGGAGATGCCCATCTTGGACATCACCTTGTACAGCCCCTTGTCGATGCCCTTGCGGTAGTTGGCCAGGGCCTTGTACAGCGCCAGCTTGACCTCGCCCGTGCGCACCATCTGGGCGATGCTCTGATAGGCCAGATAGGGATACACGGCGGTGGCGCCATAGCCGATCAGGCAGGCGATCTGATGCGGGTCACGCGCCGCTCCGGTCTCGGCCACGATATTGGCATCGCAGCGCAGGCCGGCGTCCACCAGGGCATGGTGCACCGCACCGACCGCGAACAGCATGGGCATGGGCAGGCGGTCCTTGGCGATCCTGCGGTCGGACAGCACCACCACGACGCTGCCGCGCTGCACCGCGGCAACCGTGTCAGCCGCCAGCTTTTCCAGCGCGGCCTTGAGGTTGGTCACGCCCGGGTCGTAGTTGAGATCGAAGGTGATGGCGGCATAGGCCGGGTCGGTCTGGCCGGTGATGGCGACGAACTTGTCGTGCGACAACACGGGCGAAGCGACCTCCAGCCGGTGGGCATGGTCGGCGGTCTCCTCGAACAGGTTGCGCTCGCGCCCGAACACGGTATTGAGCGACATCACCACCGCCTCGCGAATCGGATCGATCGGCGGATTGGTCACCTGGGCGAATTGCTGGCGCAGGTAGTCGAAGGGTGAGCGCACCTTCTGCGACAGCACCGCCATGGGCGTGTCGTCGCCCATGGAACCGACCGCCTCCTGACCATCCTCGGCCAGCACGCGCAGCACCTGGTCCAGTTCCTCGAAGCTGACGTTGAACAGCTTCTGATGCGTCTTCAGGCTGGGCGCATCGAGCTGCGGGCAGTCGGCATCCTGCTCGGGGCCCAGCTCGAGCCGGCTGGCATGCTGTCTGAGCCACTCGCGGTAGGGATGGGCGCTTTTGAGCTGCCGGTCGATATCCTCGGGCAGCAGGAACTGGCCGGTCTCAAGATCGGCCGCCACCATCTGGCCCGGCCGCACCCGGCCCTTGGCCACGATGTTTTCGGGGCCGCCGTAGTCCCACACCCCGATCTCGGAGGCGATGGTGACATAGCGGTCCTTGGTGATGGCATAGCGCGCCGGACGCAGACCGTTGCGGTCGAGCATGCACACGCCGTAGCGGCCGTCGGTCATCACGATGCCGGCCGGGCCGTCCCACGGCTCCATGTGCATGGAGTTGTATTCGTAGAAGGCGCGCAGATCCGGGTCCATGTGGGTCACGTTCTGCCAGGCCGGTGGCACCATCAGGCGCAGGGAGCGGAACAGACCCGAGCCGCCCATGAGCAGGCCTTCGAGCATGTTGTCGAAGCTCATCGAATCGGAACCGTTGCTGCCGACCATGGGCCGCACGTCAGCCATGTTCGGGATCAAGGGCGATTCGAACTTCTGCTCGCGCGCCCGGGCCCAGTTGCGGTTGCCCTGCACGGTGTTGATCTCGCCGTTGTGGGCGAGATAGCGGAAGGGCTGGGCCAGGCGCCACTCGGGCCAGGTGTTGGTCGAGAAACGCTGGTGGAACACGGCCAGGCTGGAGGCGAAGCGCGCGTCGTTGAGGTCGGGGTAGAACACCGGCAGGTAGGCCGGCATGACCAGGCCCTTGTAGGCGATCACCCGGGCCGACAGGGTCGGGATGTAGAAGGTCTTGTCATCCGCGGCGACCGCCTTTTCCACCTTGCGCCGCGCGATGTAGAGCTTGCGCTCGAAGATCTCGGCATCGATCGAATCCGGGCAGTTGACGAAGATCTGCTCGATCACCGGCAGCGACTTCTTGGCGTATTCGCCCAGGGCGGACTCGTTGGTCGGCACGCTGCGGAAGCCGGCCAGCGCCAGCCCCTGCGCGGTCAGTTCGGCGCTCAGCAGATCGCGCGCGCGCTGCGCCAGCGCCGCATCGCGGTTGAGGAAGACCAGGCCGGCGGCATAGCGCTCGCTCAGCTTGAAGCCGGCCTCGGCGGCGACGGCACGCAGAAAGCCATCCGGTTTCTTGAACAGCAGACCGCAGCCGTCACCCGACTTGCCATCAGCAGCGACGGCGCCCCGGTGGGTCATGCAGGCCAACGAGGCAATTGCCGTTTGCACCAGCCAATGTGTGGCCTTGTCGTCCAGCTGCGCGATCAAGCCGAAACCGCAGCTGTCCTGCTCGAAGTCGGGGCGATACAGGGTGCCCTCAAGCCAACCTTGTCGATCTGCCATTTTGTTTTTTTAACCCGGAAACTCTGGATAAAGGGCGGAAATTTTATCTGTATCCGCCCGCCCCGCCAACCTCGACGCCGGCTCGGGTTTTCCGGGCCGGCGCTAGGGCGCCGACCAATGATCGCGCCGGCACAGGCCGCGCATTTCGCAGCGGGCGCAGACCCGGGTTCGGCCCTGGGCCGGCAGCACCGCTTTGCGGGCCAGGGCGGCGAATACCGCTTCAAAGCGTTCCGCCTCGGCCGCGGCCGCCCGGGCCAGATCGCCTTGCCAGGCCAGATCGCTCACCTTGTCCTCATCGAGCATGACGAAGGCCGCCTCGGCCGCCCCGGCGAGCCAGGCATAACAAGGCAGTTGCACGTCTTCGCCGGGCTGTTTGAGCTTGTTGCGCAAGGTCTGCGCCGCCCCGGTCTTGTAATCGAGCACGGCCGGCCCGTCGGGGCCGGCATCGAGCCGATCCAGCCGGCCTTCCAGCCGGACCGTTCCCGCGCCGACCGTTACCTGCCGTGCCGCCTCGACCTCGGCCCGGACGAAACGGTGGCCGGCCCGCTCCCAATGGAGCGCCCAATCGATATAGGCCGACTGGCGCCGCTGCCAGCGCAGGCGCCAGGCCTCGGCCAGGTATTGGCCCGGGCCGGCCTGGGCAAAGACCGCGGCCACGGCCGCACTCAGGTCCGCTTCCAGTACGGCGCGGGGCTTTTCTGACAACCTGGGGTTATCTGCGTGGAACTTCGCCAAAGCTGCATGGATCAGGGTGCCATAATCGCGCTTGTCCATCGCTTCGGCGACCTCGTCCAGCTCATTCAGGCCGAGCAGGTGCCGGGCATGGAAGCGATAGGGGCAATCGACCAGGCTTTGCCAGCCGCTTACCGTCAGCCGCTCGGGCAGGTGATCGGCAGGCGGCGCCGGGGCGGCGCTCGGCCGCGGCAAAGACAGCCCGGCCGCCACTGCATCGAACGCCGCCAGCGGCGCCTGTTTGAGGCTCTGGCCGTAGCGCTGTCGATGCGCCAGATCGAGCGTTTCCAGCCAGGGGCTGAGGGCGGCAGGCTCACCCGCGCGCACCGACTGCCAGGTCGCCGCGATCTTCGGCGTGCGGCCGATGACATCGGCCAGGGCCGCCTGCAAATCGGCCTCGCGCTCGGCCCGCCCCGGCAGGCCCAGCTCCTGACGCACCGCCTGATTAAACAGGCCGGGCGCGGCCGGCTCCGGCAGATGTGCGGCATCGGCGCCGAGCAGGAGCACTGCATCGAACTCGCGCAGGCGCGCCGCGCGCAGGTGGGTGAAGCGCACCGGGCTTTCGACCCGGTCGTCGACGAAGGTGGCCTGGTCCAGCTGCAGTTGCAGCCAGCGTCGCCATTCGCTGAAGCGGTAGCGCGTTGCCTTGCCCGGTGCGGCATTTTCCTGCTGCAGGCGCCGCAGCAGGGCGAGCAGCTGCCCCCCGGCCCAATCGCGCTCGAACGCCAGGACGGCACCGATTTGCTCGAGCGCCTGGAGCAGGCGCGCCTGCCATTCGGCCAGTGTCAGCCGCGGCGCGGCAAACATCCCGCGCGCGGCCTGCAGGCGCTGCAGCAATGCCGCCGCGGCCGTCAGCCCCTTTTGTCCGGCCAATTGTTCAAAGCGGCTCCAGCCTTCGACCACCCCGCTGCGGCGCACGGCCAGTTCCAGATCGGCGACTGCCGCCTGGACGGCGTCTGGCGCCTCATCGGCAAAGACATAGGGTGACTTCAACAGGTCAAGCAGGTCGCGGTAATAACAGTCGTCCTGCAGCAGCGCGAACCAGCGGTCGAGCACATGGCTCACCGCCGCGGTGGTGAAGGTCCAGCCGGTCTCGTCCTGCACCAGGATGCCCTGGCGCTCGAGCCGGGCGCGCAGGCGTCGGGCCGTGACCCGGTCGAACACCACGATGCCGAGGCGTTCGCACCCCTCCGCCAGCCAGTGGCGAAGA
>DDKN01000037.1 GCA_002339725.1 Thiobacillus sp. UBA2597 | reverse complement strand
AGATATTCAACGATGACCTCACCGAGCGGATGCGACCCTATTTCGCAGGCTGGCGCGAGGTCGCCTGGCTGTCGGACGAGGCTCTGGCCGGGCAGATCAGGGCCGACGGCATCGACATCCTGGTGGACCTCTCCGGCCACACCGAGGGCGACCGCCTGGCGGTGTTCGCGCGAAGGCCCGCCCCGGTGCAGGTGACGTATCTGGGCTATTTCGACACCACGGGCCTGACGGCCATGGACTATATCCTGGGCAACCCGTGGCTGCTGCCCGAGACCGAGCGGGGGCTGTACACCGAGCAGCCCTGGCGCCTGCCGGGTGCCCATCTGTGCTTTTCGCCCGCCGAGATCGGGGTCGAGGTCGGTCCCCTGCCGGCTGGGCGGAACGGCCACATCACCTTCGGCTGCTTCAACAAGATCGAGAAGGTGAACGATCGCGTCATCGCCTGCTGGTCGCGCATCCTGCAGGCGGTGCCTGGCAGCCGGCTGTTCCTCAAATCCAAGCCCCTGGGCGATGCCGCCCTGGCGGACGCGGTGCGTGAGCGCTTCGCCGCCCAGGGCATCGGCGCGGAGCGCCTGCTGCTGGAGGGCAAGTCGCCGCATCGTGAGTATTTCCAGGCCCACCACCGGGTGGACATCGCCCTGGACCCCTACCCTTACAACGGCGGCACGACCACGGTGGATGCGCTGTGGATGGGCGTGCCGGTGCTGGCACTCAGGGGCGACCGCTATGTCGCCCACATGAGCGAGAGCCTCCTGCAGTCGGTGGGCTTGCCGGAATGGGTCGCCGTGGATGAGGACGACTACGTCGCCAAGGCCGTGGACTTCGCCCGCGATTCGGCCGCCTTGGCTGATCTGCGCGCCGGGCTGCGCCAGCGCCTGCTGAACTCACCCCTCTGCGACGTGGCGGGCTTCGCCCGCAATCTGGAGGCGGCTTTCCGTGACATGTGGCGCATTTGGTGCGAGCGGCAAGCGGCCCGCTGACCCGATCGCTTTCGTTGGGGCCTCATCCATTTGGCCGATTTTCCTCCTCGGCAAGTTGGGCTAGGCTGTGCTCGCGCCGATGGGGTGCGATTCCAATGACAGGGAGATGGACCATGAAAAAAATCACCTTCGCATTGTTTGTCGCCTGCGGCCTGGCCGCGCCGGCCTGGGCGGCACTGGACATCAACCGCGCCACGCAAGCCGAGCTGGAGGCCCTCCCCGGGGTGGGTCCGGCCAAGGCCCGGGCGATCATCAAGTATCGGGAAAAGCACGGCCCGTTCAGGAATCTGAACGACGTGGTCAATGTGAAGGGCATGAGCCGGGAGAGCGTGAGCCGGCTGGGGGAAGAGCTGGCCAAGGCCGACCCCCAGCCGCCCGGCCGGCACAGGAAGTAGTTTGGCCGTGGCCCGCAAGCGCCCCGAAAGGGGCGTTTGTCATTCTGGCCGGTGCAGAAATCGGTGCTGCCGCGAAAGCCTGGTAGCGCTGATTTATTTGATTTCGTCGTCCCCGCGTAGGCGGGAACCCAGTCAAATGAAAGAAATGGATACCTGCCTCTGCGGGTATGACGGTTTAATCAGCGTTTCCCTAGACCGGAAGGCGCTTCAGGGCTCGGCGCTGCTCCAGCAGATCGGGGCGGTCTATGTGACAAGCCAGTTCATTGAGGTCGGCATTGGCGAGGCCCAGGCCGGCGAAGTGCGCACGCCAGCCGTCGACAACCCGGGCCACCTTGCGTGCCTCAATTAAGGCCTCTTGTGGCGTCAGCCAATACTGGGCGGCTGCAGTCAGCGCGTTCTCGACGGACGATTCCGCGCCCCGTTCGCCGACCACCATCGCCTGGTAGCCCAGCGACTGGGCAATGGGCAGGACGTCGAAGGCGGGCGCCAGGACATAGTGTTGCGTGGCCGTGACCAGGAGGACGTGGTTTTTCTCGTGGTCGTCGGTGTTGTCGATGAGGATGTTGAAAACCAGGCGGCGAAAGAGTTCGTGCATCTGGGCGCGATGGATGTCAATGACGCCACGACGTCTAAGCAGCAGGGCCAGATTGGGATAGGACAGTTCGGCGTTGGCAGCCTTCAGCGCGACATTGGCGGAAATCGCATGCAGGCGCTTGCCGGCCCCATGGTCAAAGCGGCGGTCGAACCGGCGGACAGCCACGGCCACGCCGTCCCTAAGCCGAATGGGGCGAGTCTCGGCGACGGTGATGCCGGCCTTGGCCGCCAGCGTCATGGCCGCGTGCTCGATCAAGGGCTCGGCGGGCCGGTCGGCTTCTGCGAATTTGAGCACCCATTCCTCGTCATCCAGTTGAAGCAAGGCCTTCGGCCGGGCGCCGCCCATGGTGACGCCCGGGGCCAGCAGGCGCTTCTGTCGTTCGTCGACCGGCTCTTGCGCCAGAATGCGACGAATGACTTCGTGTACCGCATCGACGTCGGCCAGCTTGGGCAAAGGCCCGATTTCACGTGGCTGGTAGTCAAGCCGCGAGGTGGAAACCCCCAGGGCGCCAAAGCGGTCATCGCCGGCGTAGTAGAGGAATTCCAATAGGGAGAGCCGTGGCGGGCGGTCGATCAGGCGAATGACGCGTTCGCCCCAGCGGTCTGGCCGGGCGTCATCGACTGCGCCGGCAGCCGTGTCCTTCTCCCGCGGGAAGTGCTCGATGTCGTTGAGCGGCAGATCCTCGCTGAGTGGAAACCCGTGATCGATCCAGCCCTGGTCGTAGCGCAACGAAACGCCGCGACGGTTCATGACCAGGTGGATATCGCCGACCAGGACAGGGGCTTGCGGATTGCCGAGGTACCAGAGGTATAGCGTGTCAGGGGGGCGCGAACTCATGGTTCCAGCTTCTTCCTGCCACGCAGCGCTGCCTGGGATATCCGCGCCCGGGCCGCCCGCAGTTGGCTGGCCTGACGGACATCGGTTTCCAGGGCCCGCATGTCCTTGCTGGGGGCGGCAAGCTCCGCAAGGCCACCCGAAAGACCCAGGAGCCAAAGCGCCGTCGCATACACGCCCATGCTGACGCTGGGATCGCCTTTTTCCAGGCGAATCAGGGTGGGAACGGACACGCCCAGTCGGCTGGCCCACTGTTTTTGGGATTCTTTGCGCCGCAGGCGCGCCAACGCGAGCTGCTCACCCAGGGTTTGCAGAGAGGCCGCCGCCTCGGGGGGCAGCGAGTTGAGAGCTAAAGATGATTTCGACATAAAATAAAAATTATCAAAATACGGGTTATTGGTAAAGCATATTTAATATAAAAGGCGCCGTGGCTTTTTCGCCTAGCCAATATGGAGATGTGCCTGTGCACAACGAAGGCTATGACTTTTGGCCGATTCGTCCGGTGGCAGGTCTGATTTAGGCTTGCCTTGCGCCGAATGGGCACGATTCCAACCACAGGGAGATCCATCATGAAAAAACGGCTGTTCGCACTGCTTATGACTTGTGGTCTTGCCTCGCCGGTCTGGGCGGCGGTGGACATCAACAGCGCCACGCAAGCCGAGCTGGAGGCCCTCCCTGGGGTGGGGCCGGCCAAGGCCCGGGCGATCATCAAGTATCGGGAAAAGCACGGCCCGTTCAGGAATCTGAACGACGTGGTCAATGTGAAGGGCATGAGCCGGGAGAGCGTGAGCCGACTGGGGGAGGCGCTGGCCAAGGCCGAACCCCAGCCGCCCGGCCGGCACAGGAAGTAGTTTGGCCGCGGCCCGCAAGCGCCCCGAAAGGGGCGTTTGTCATTTAAGCGGGGTGTCAGCGATAAATATCGCGCCGATGTCCGATGCGCACGACCAGGATGGTCAGCTGCGCGTCCTGTACTTCATACACAACACGGTAATTGCCGACGCGGATTCGGCGCAGGCCGGAGAACTCGCCCTTGAGCACGCTGCCGGCACTGGGGTTGGCTTTGAGCTGGTCGATGGCTTCAATGATGCGCAGCCGATCTTCCCTGCCAATTCTGGCCAGCGCTTTGACGGCGCTCTGCTTAATGCTGATTGAGTAGCTCACGCTTCGCGGCTTCCCAATCCAGGACAGGGTCGGCAGGGTCGCGCAGCACCTCGATGGCGCGTGAGATGTCCTCGAAATCGTCCAGATAGTATTCCACCGCCTGGCGCACCAGGTCGGCGCGGGTGCGTCTCAATCGGGCGGCCGCCGCATCGAGCTGGGCGACCAGTTCGTCCGGGAGTCTGGCGGTGATTTGGCTCATATCGCCTCTGAATGTCAAAGAATGTCAACGAAATCACTATGGACAGAAGCAAGCGTGATGTCAATTGGCGGGGCCGATCCCATGTCATGGATCTGGGCCACAAGCTTGAGCCTCTCCCTGAGGGAATAAAATTCACGGCGGATTCAACCGCGAGGTGCGAAACGGTTGAGCCGGCCTATAACTTTTGGCCGATCCGCCTCATCCGTTTGGCCGATTTTCCCTGTGACGCTGCGGAGCTAGGCTTGAGTTGCGCCGCTGTTGGCGCGAATCCAATGACAGGGAGAATGACCATGAAAAAGCTTTTGTCGGTTCTGTTTCTTGCTTTCGGCCTGAGCGCGACGGCTTGGGCGGCAGTGGACATCAACACGGCCAGCCAGTCCGAACTGGAGGCGGTCAAGGGCCTGGGCCCGGCCAAGGCCCGCGCGATCATCGAGTATCGCGAGAAGCACGGCGCCTTCAAGAGCGTGGACGACCTGACCCATGTGAAGGGTTTGGGTAAGGCCAGCGTGGCCAAGCTCAAGGGCGAACTGATGGTTGCCGAGGCCAAGGCGGCTGATAAGGCGAAGAAGTAAGGTGTGCCCTCCCGGCCGACAGGTAATGGCCGGGAGGCACATCGCAGTCCGTCTTGCGATCGCGCAGCCGCGAATGCTATATATGTATAACATTCATTTTCATCCAGGTAATGCCATGCTTGCCATTCGTCTGCCCGAATCGATAGAAGAGCGGCTGAACGCGTTGGCCAATGAAACGGGGCGCACGAAATCCGCCTTGGTCCGGGAGGCCATTCTTGAATATCTTGATGATCTGGAAGATTTTTATCTAGCCGAGGCGCGTGCCAGGCTGAACCGCAAAACCATTCCGCTTGAAGAGGTGGAGCGCGAGCTTGGCCTATGAGATCGAGTTCGATCCGGAAGCGGTCAAGGATCTGAAAAAACTCGACAGACCGGTTCAGCAGCGGCTCCTCGGCTTTCTGAAACTTCGCGTGGCTGTGCTTGAAAATCCCCGGGACATCGGCGAGGCCCTGGCCGGCTCGAGGCTGGGGCAATACTGGAAATATCGCGTGGGCGACTGGCGCATCATTTGTGAAATTCAGGACGAGCGCGTGGTCGTACGGGTATTGAGGCTCGGCAATCGGAGAGAGATCTACCGAAAGTAACGGTTGGAAGCGCCATCGCCCGTGTCGTTGAGCCTGCCGGGGTGATGCGCTAGAATGCGCGGCAACCGAAACGCCGGAGCTGGAAATGAAAGAGCTGTTCAGCAAGACCAATCTGCCGATGACCGTGGTGGTGGCCCTGATTGTCTGGGCCTGGCTCAGCCTGATCACGGTGCTGATCGGCAAGCTGCTGTAATTCCCGATTCCCGCCTGGCGGGAATGACGCAAACAAAAAGCCCCGCCTGAGCGGGGCTTTTTGCTTTTATGACGTTCGGCCTCAGGCGCTCAAGGCCGTCTTCATCTTCTGCAGGGCCTTGGCCTCGATCTGGCGCACCCGCTCGGCCGAAATGCCGTAATGGGCAGCCAGTTCGTGCAGGGTGGCGGGGTTCTCCTCGTTCAGCCAGCGGGCCTGAATGATGTGGCGGCTGCGCTCATCCAGGCTGTCCAGGGCCTGGGCCAGGCCGGTGCTGGCGAGCTGCTCGCGCTCCTTGCGTTCCAAGTCGGCACTGGGCTCAACGTCCGGCGCGGCAAGGTAGGCGATGGGGGTAAAGCTGCCCTGCTCCTCGTCCTCCAGGGTCGGCTCCAGCGGGATGTCCTGGCCATAGAGCCGGGTCTCCATCTCGCGCACATCCTCGGGGCTGACCTTGAGGGTCTGGGCGACGCTGGCGACCTCGTCGGGACTCAGGCTGCCGCCGTGCTGCTTGAGGCTGCGCAGGTTGAAGAACAGCTTGCGCTGGGCCTTGGTGGTGGCCACTTTGAGCAGGCGCCAGTTCTTCAGGATGTACTCGTGGATCTCGGCCTTGATCCAGTGCACGGCGAACGAGACCAGGCGCACGCCGCGCGCGGGGTCGTAGCGCTTGACCGCCTTCATCAGCCCGACGTTGCCTTCCTGGATCAGGTCGGCATGGGGCAGGCCGTAGCCCAGATACCCGCGGGCGATGGAGACCACCAGACGCAGGTGCGAGAGTACCAGCTGGCGCGCGGCTTCCAGGTCGTTGTGCTCGCGGAAGCGGCGGGCGAGGCTGAGTTCCTCCTCGGCGCTGAGGATGGGGAAACGGTTGACCGCCTGGATGTAGTTCTCCAGGCTGCCCAGGCTGGACGGAACCGGAAAATTCAAGCTCTGTGCAGTCATGACCCTACCTCCAAATTCCAAATTTTAATTCGAATGAATTTTAGCACTCGGCCATGGAGAGTGCTAAGGGGCCTAAAGTTCCCTTGAAGGCGGTGAGGTTTTACCCCTCACCCCAACCCTCTCCCCAGGGGGGAGAGGGGGTGCCCGTGTCGGCCGCCAGTCCTCCTCTCCCCAGGTGGGAGAGTGGGCCCCGTGTGGGCAACCAGTCCTCCTCTTTCCAGGGGGAAGAGGGGGCCTGTGTCGGCAACCAGTCCCACTCTCCCCGCCAGGAAGGGGACCAGGGTGATAACGGCCGCCGGAAGCGCCCGTCGGAACCGTCCCCGCTCGCCGTCGGTACAGGGTTGAGGTGAGGAATCACTCCGCCGCTTGCGGCATTGCGTAGTCCCCTCTCCCCGCCTTGGGTGGGTTGCTGCGCGGCAGCACATCACGGCTACGTCCGCCCTTCCGCAGTCCCCTCTCCCCACCGGGGAGAGGGTTAGGGTGAGGGGGGTTTTCGGGAATCCCCCTGGCCGAGGACGTGACCGCCTCAGGAGATGTCCAGGGATCGCCGGGTATGGCTGACCGCCAGCCAGGCCCCGAGCAGGCCGAGCAGCCCGGCGGCGGCCAGCATGATGCCGGCCTCGGCCAGGCTCAAGCCGGTGAGCGCGAAGCGGCTGCCATAGGCCTGGGCGAGCTGGCTGACCGGGCCTTGCAGCAGATGCCGGAGCAGGCTGATAAGGCCCCAGGCGGCCAGGCCGCCGAGCAGGCCCTGCAGGCCGCCGAAATAGAGGAAAGGGCGGCGGATGAAGCGGTCGGTGGCGCCGATCAGCCGGGCGACCTCGATCTCGTCGCGCTGGGCATAGATCTGCAGGCGTATGGTGTTGCCGGTGATGGCGGCCAGGGCCAGGCCGAGCAGGCCGGCCAGCAGCCAGACCAGCTGATTGCCCAGGCCGAGCAGGGCGTCGAGACGCCGGGCCCATTCCCCGTCCAGGCTGATCTCGCCCACCCCTTTCTGCTGGCGCAGTTTGGCTGCCAGGGCCTCGAGCGTGGCCGGGTCGGTCGCGCGCGCGGTCACCGCAATGGCGTGGGGCAGCGGGTTGGCCGGCAGGCCGGCGCTGATCTCGCCCAGACCCAGCCGCTCCAACCGCTGCAGGGCCTCGTCGCGACCGATGAAGCGGGCGGCGGCCACCTCGGGCCAGCTACGCAGGCTGTCGGCCAGCTGGCGTGCCTCGGTTTCCGGCACTTCCAGGCGCAGAAAGACATTGACCTCGGCGCGCGGCTCGATGCCGGCCGCGGCCTGCTTGACGTTGTTGAGCAGCAGATACAGACCGGCCGGCAGGGCGATGGCGATGCCGAGCACCAGCACGGTGAACAGGGTGGCAAAAGGCGCGTGGCGCAAACGCGCGAGTGCGATGCGCAGGCTGTGGGCGTGGTGCGCGAGCCAGGCCTTCATAGCAGTCTGCCCTCCGCCAGGGTGAGGGCGCGGGCGCCGTAATGGCGGGCCCGGTTCGAGTCGTGGGTGGAAATCACCAGGGTGACGCCGACCTGGTTGAAGGCCTGGAACATGGCCATGATCTCGCCCGCATAAGCCTCGTCGAGGTTGGCCGTCGGCTCGTCGGCCAGCACCAGCTGGGGCCGGCTGACGATGGCGCGCGCGATGCACAGGCGCTGCTGCTCGCCGCCGGAGAGGGTGATCGGCCGGGCGCGCTCCTTTTTCAGAAGGCCCACCTTGTCCAGCGCGGCGCGCACCCGCTTGCCGGCATCCTGGCCGGTCACGCCCTGGATGTGCAAAGGCAGCAGCACGTTGTCGAATACCGAGCGGTCGTAGAGCAGTTTGTGGTCCTGGAAGATCAGGCCGATGTTGCGGCGGAAATAGGGCAGGGCGCCGCGCCGCATGCGCCCGAGGTTCTGGCCGAACACGACGACGCTGCCGCTGGTGGGGCGCTCGATGGCGGCGATGAGCTTGAGCAGGGTGCTCTTGCCGGCGCCGGAATGGCCGGTGAGAAAGACCATCTCGCCTTTGTCGATCTTGAGCGAAACGTGGGATACCGCTTCATGGCCGCCGGGGTAGCGCTTGGTGACGTCGTTCAGTTCGATCATGCGGGCCGTTTCGTTTCAAACCGCAAAGGCGCAAAGGGTACAAATAACGGGCGATAGATTAAGTGCATGGTCGGCCGCTGTCGAATGCTGATGCCGTGGCTGACGGTTTTGGGCGGGCCAGCGGCGTGTGCAGCTCCCCACCCCAGCCCTCCCCGCAAGCGGGGAGGGAGTCTTGTGCGGCAGCCACACATCGTCCTGATCGCACAGCCCCACGTAAGCGGGGAGGGAGTTCGCGCCGCGCGACGCGGTTTGTCCCCTGTGCGGCCCTCCCCGCAAGCAAAAACAAAGTGCCCCTCCCCCATTCATGGGGGAGGCTGGGAGGACACAAACGGAACTCGTTGATACCCGCAATGGTGCCCCTCCCCCATTCATGGGGGAGGCTGGGAGGGGGAAGGCGTGAGCCCGATCGCAAGCCAAATTCGTGTATCCCTCAGGCGAACAGGGCATCGACGAACTCGTCCACCCGGAAGGGCTGCAGGTCTTCCAGGCCCTCGCCCACGCCGATGAAGCGCACCGGGATCGGCCGGCGCTTGGCCAGGGCGGCGATGACGCCGCCCTTGGCGGTGCCGTCGAGCTTGGTCAGCACCAGGCCGGTGACGCCGATCGCCTCGTCGAAGGCCTGGGCCTGGGTGAGGGCGTTCTGGCCGATGTTGGCGTCGAGCACCAGCAGCACCTCGTGCGGGGCGCTCGGCTCCGCCTTCTGGATCACCCGGCGGATCTTCTTCAGCTCTTCCATCAGGTGCAATTGCGTGGGCAGGCGGCCGGCGGTATCGGCCAGCACCACGTCGATGCCGCGGGCCTTGGCCGACTGGATGGCGTCGAAGATCACCGCCGCCGGGTCGCCGCCCTGGCCGCCGATGACCTCGACCTGGTTGCGCGCCCCCCATTCCTCCAGCTGCTCGCGCGCGGCGGCGCGGAAGGTGTCGCCGGCGGCGAGCATGACGCGCCGGCCCTCCTGGCGCAAACGCCAGGCCAGCTTGCCGATGGTGGTGGTCTTGCCGGCGCCGTTGACCCCGGCCAGCATGATGACGAAGGGCTTGTGCCCGCTCACGTCCAGCGGCTGCTCGAGCGGGGCCAGCAGTTCGCCCAACACGGCCTTGAGCGCGGTCTTGAGCTGGCCGGCCTCGGTCAGGCCGTCGCGCTTGACCCGCGCGCGCAGCGCGCCCAGCAGGTGCTGTGTGGCCTCGACCCCGACGTCGGCAGTGATCAGGATGGTCTCCAGCTCTTCGTACAAGGCCTCGTCGATCTTGGCGTGGGCCGCGAACAGGCTGGCGAAGGGCTGGGTCAGCGCCGAGCGGGTGCGCGACAGGCCGCTCTTCAGGCGCTCGGCCCAGCTTGCGGCCGGCTTGGCCGCCTCGGCGGCAGGGTCTTTTTTGAAGAAACTAAACACGGGGGTCGGGGGTCGGAAGGTGCGTCAAAGGCCGAGAAATTCTATCATGCCCATCCTTCTGCCCATTCCGATTGCCATGCGCGCTTTTGTCTCCTTGCTCTTTGGTCTGTTGATCGCGGCCCTGGCCGGCACTGCCTTCGCGGCGACCGCCGAACGCACCCTGGCCAATGGCATGCGGGTGATCGTGAAGACCGACACCCGGGCGCCGGTGGTGGTGAGCCAGGTCTGGTATCGCGCCGGCAGCATGGACGAGGGTTATGGCGAGACCGGGGTCGCCCATGTCCTGGAGCACATGATGTTCAAGGGCACCCCCTCGGTGCCGGCCGGCGAGTTCTCGCGTCAGATCGCGGCGGCCGGCGGCCGCGAGAACGCCTTCACCTCGCGCGACCACACCGCCTATTTCCAGACCCTGCAAAAAGACCGGCTGGAACTGGCCCTGAAACTGGAGGCCGACCGCATGGTGAATCTCGTGCTCGCGCCCGAGGAATTCGCCAGGGAGATCCAGGTGGTGATGGAGGAGCGGCGCATGCGCACCGAGGACGAACCACAAGCCCGGCTCTACGAAAACTTCGTGGCCACGGCCCTGCAGGCCCATCCTTACCGCCACCCCGTGATCGGCTGGATGAACGATCTGCAAAACATGACCGTGGCCGACGCCCGGCGCTGGTACGAGCGCTGGTACGCGCCCAACAACGCCACCCTGGTGGTGGCGGGCGATGTCGAGCCGGAGGCGGTGTTCGCCCTGGCGGAAAAATATTTCGGCCCCATCCCGGCCCGGGTCCTGCCCGAGCGCAAGGCCCATCGCGAGCCGGAGCAGACCGGCATGCGGCGCGTGGTCACCCGGGCGCCGGCCAAGCTGCCCTACCTCATCATGGCCTGGCCGGTGCCCAAGCTGGCCGACCCGGCCCGGGACTGGGAACCCTATGCCCTGCAGGTGCTGGCCGGCGTGCTCGACGGCAATGCCTCGGCCCGGCTGCCGCAACGCCTGGTCAAGGAACGCAAACTGGCCACCGATGTCGGGGCGGGGTACGACGAAGCGGCGCGCGGTCCGGTGCATTTCATGGTCGACGCCACCCCGGCCGAGGGGCGCAGCGTGGACGAGGTGGTCGCCGCCCTGAAACAGGAAGTGGCGCGTCTGCAGCGCGACGGCATCGATGAGCGCGAGTTGCAGCGGGTGAAGGCCCAGGTGCTGGCGAGCCAGGTGTTCCAGCGCGATTCCCTGTTCTATCAGGCCATGCAGATCGGCCAGTGGGTCAGCGCCGGCCTGGACTATCGCCTGCTCGACCAGCGCTATGAGCGGATTCGCGCCGTGACCGCCGAGCAGGTGCGCGCCGTGGCGCAGCGTTATCTGACCGACGACAAGCTGACCCTGGCCGTGCTCGATCCCCTGCCGATGCCGGCCGGGCAGGCCGGCAAGCCGGTCGCGCCGGGAGGCCACCATGTCCGTTAAAGCAGCGCATGTCTCGTGCAACCGTGTCCCCCTCGCCTGGTGGGAGAGGGCCGGGGTGTGGGGGGCCGCCTTCGCGGCCTTGTTCGGCCTGCTCGCCCTGCCGGCCCAGGCCGGCCTGAACATCCAGCACTGGATCACGCCGCAGGGCGCCCGCGTGCTGTTCGTCGAAAGCCGCGATCTGCCCATGCTCGACATCTCGGTCGATTTCGCCGCCGGCACTGCCTATGACGCGCCGGGCAAATACGGCGTGGCCAGCCTCACCCGTCAGGTCATGAGCCTCGGGGCGGGGCCCTGGAACGAGCGCCAGGTCGCCGAGCGTCTGGCCGATGTCGGCGCCGTGCTCTCGGGCAACATCGATGCCGACCGGGCCGGCTTCCAGCTGCGCACCCTGAGCAGTCCGGCCGAACGCGAGCAGGCGCTGGGCGTGCTGGCGGCAGTGCTGCAAAAGCCGCATTTCGCGCAGGCGGTGATCGAACGGGAAAAGGCCCGCTCGATCGCCAGCCTGAAACAGGCGCGCACCCAGCCCGACGTGATCGGGGCCGAGGCCTTCCAGATCGCCATTTACGGCGAGCACCCCTATGCCGCGGCCAGCCGGGTGAGCGAGGCCGGCCTGGCCGGGCTGAGGCGGGCGGACCTCATCGAGTTTCACCGCCGGCATTACCGCGCGCAGAACCTTTCCATCGCCATCCTGGGCGACATCGGCCGGGCCGAGGCCGAGGCCATCGCCGAGCGCCTGGCCCGCGGCCTGCCGCCCGGTGCGGCGCCGGCAGCGATCCCGCCGGTGATGGTGAACCCGGTCGGCCGGCAGCAGGTGCTGCCGCACCACGCAACCCAGAGCCATCTCTTCCTCGGCTTGCCCGGCCTCAAGCGCGAGGATCCGGATTATTTTCCGTTGCTGGTCGGCAACTACATCCTGGGTGGCGGCGGCTTCGATTCGCGCCTGATGCAGGAGATCCGGCAAAAACGGGGGCTGGCCTACAGCACCTACAGCTATTTCTCGCCCATGGCCGAGCTGGGGCCGTTCCAGATTGGCCTGCAGACCAAGCGCGAGAGCACCGACGAGGCGCTGCGCGTGGCGCGCGCGACCCTGCAGGGCTTCATCGAGCAGGGCCCGAGCGAGGCCGAACTGGCGCAGGCCAAGAACAACATGATCGGCGGCTTCCCGCTGCGGCTGGACAGCAACAAAAAGATCATGGGTTTTCTCAGCGTGATCGGCTTCTACCGCCTGCCGCTCGATTGGCTGGAGACTTACCCGCAACAGGTGGCTGCGGTGAGCCGCGAGGACATCGTGCGCGCCTTCCGCCAGCGGGTGCCGCTGGCCGCCGTGCAGACCGTGATCGTGGGCGGCCAGGCCGATGGCACAGCCGGCAAATAACCGGCGTGGCGAATCGCCGTTCTCTGACGATGAAACGTCGATCCGCCACACCCGTTTCCCTCACCCCGGCCCTCTCCCGCTTGCGGGAGAGTCCCCGCTCCGCGAGGATAAAGGGGGCTAAGGTGTCGCTGCGCGACGCTCACGCCAACCAGGTCCGCATCATCGGCGGCGCCCATCGCGGCCGCAAGCTGACCTTCCCGGCGCTGCCCGGCCTGCGTCCGACACCGGATCGCGTGCGCGAGACCCTGTTCAACTGGCTTGGCCAGCGCCTGGATGGCCTGCGCTGCCTCGATCTCTTCGCCGGCAGCGGGGCGCTGGGCTTCGAGGCACTCTCGCGCGGCGCGGCCGAGGTGGTATTGGTCGAGCGCGATGCCAAGGCCTGCGCGGGGCTGAAGAAACAGGCCGCCCTGCTCGGCGGCCAGGTGGTGCGCGCCGACGGTCTGGCCTATCTCAAGGGGCCGGCTGGCCTGTTCGATGTCATCTTCATCGACCCGCCCTTCGCCCAGCGGCTTTGGGGCGAGGCGTTGGCGCTCGCGGCGACACGGTTGGCGCCCGGGGGTAAAATCTACCTCGAACACGATGGCTCGCTCACGCCGGCCATGCTCGCCGAGGGCGGTTGGCGGGTGTGGCGCGAGGGTCGGGCCGGACAATCGCATTTTTGTCTGCTGGAGCGGGCCGCGTCATGAACGCCAGGAAAATCATTTACCCGGGTACCTTCGACCCCATCACCCGCGGCCATGAGGACCTGGTGCGCCGGGCGGCGCGCATCTTCGACCAGGTGGTGGTCGCGGTTGCCGACAGCGCGCCCAAGGCACCCTGCTTCAGCCTGGCCGAGCGGGTGGACATGGCGCGGGCGGCCCTGGCCGACGTGCCGGGTGTCGAGGTGGTGGGTTTTTCCGGCCTGTTGATCCAGTTCATGGCCGGGCAACAAACCAACCTGGTGCTGCGCGGGCTGCGTGCGGTGTCGGACTTCGAATACGAGTTCCAGCTTGCCGGCATGAACCGCAGCCAGAATCCGGAGATCGAGACGGTGTTCCTGACACCCTCGGAGCAGTACATGTTCATCTCCGCCAGCATCGTGCGCGAGATCGCCCGGCTCAAGGGCGATGTCCGCCAGTTCGTGAATCCCGCGGTTGCCCAGCGCCTGGCCGACCGGTTTAAGACGTGAGAAGCTGAGGAAATTGCATCATGGCCCTGATGATCACCGACGAGTGCATCAACTGCGATGTCTGCCTGCCCGAGTGCCCGAACGAGGCGATCTCGCAGGGTGAGGACATCTACGTCATCGATCCCAACAAGTGCACCGAATGCGTCGGTCACTACGACACCCCGCAGTGCCGCGAGGTCTGCCCGGTTGACTGCATCCCGGTCAATCCCGACTACGTGGAGACCAAGGAGCAGTTGTACGAAAAGTACCTCAAGCTCACCGGCCAGAAATAAAGGGCCCGTGCCTGCGCCGGCCCACGCGGCCGGCATTCAGCCCTTCTGGCAGTTCGGGCAGAAGTAGCTCGCCCGGTTGCCCTGGCGCAGCAGCCGGATCGTCGCCCCGCAGCGGCGGCAGGGCTGGCCGGCCCGGCCGTAGACGAAATAGCGCTGCTGAAAATATCCCGGCTCGCCGTGGCCGTTGACGAAGTCGCGCAGGCTGCTGCCGCCGGCCTTGATCGCCCGGCGCAGGGTGTCCTTGATCGCCGCGGCCAGGCGCTGGCAACGCGGCCGGCTCAGCCGGTCGGCGCGCAGCGTGGGCCGGATGCCGGCCTGGAACAGGGCCTCGTTGGCGTAGATGTTGCCGACGCCGACGATGAGATGGGCGTCCATGATCAGGTGTTTGATCGCGGTGGTCCTGCCCCGGCATAGCCGATACAGCACCTCGCCGTCGAAGCCGCGACTCAAGGGCTCGATCCCGAGTCCGGCCAGCAGCGGGTGTGCGGCCGGCGTCTCGCTCCACAGCACGGCACCGAAGCGGCGCGGGTCGCGCAGGCGCAGGGTCCGGCCGTTGTCGAGCAAAAGATCGACGTGATCGTGCTTCTCCGGCGGCGTGCGGATGTCGACCAGGCGCAGGCTGCCCGACATGCCGAGGTGCAGAAGCAGTCCGCCGTGCTCCAGGTGGAGCAGCAGGTATTTGCCCCGGCGCTCGAGTGCGGTGATGCGCTGGCCCTTGACCAGGCGGTCGAGTTCGGGCGCTACCGGCCAGCGCAGCATGGGATGTCGCACCCGGGCGCCGCGCAGGCGCTGGCCGACGATGTGCGGTGCCAGGCCGCGGCGGACGGTCTCGACTTCGGGCAGTTCGGGCATGGCGCGATGATAGCGTGCGCGGCTTCCCAGGGGGTGGGGGCTCTTGCATAATGCGCTGGAACCATTGATGGCCCGATCCATGAATTTGCTCCCCCTGATTGCCGCCTTGGCGGCCCTGTCCCTGGCCGGCTGCGCCCGAACCCCGGTGGTCCCCGTCGCGCCGCCAGCGGCCGCGGCCCCGTCTCAGCCCGAGCCTGCGGCGTCACCCGCTGTGCCCGCGGCGCCGGTCGCGCCGCCCGGCCCCGCTCCGTCCGCCAAACTGCCGGCGCAGACACTGACCGAACAACTGCTGTATCAATTTCTCCTGGCGGAAGTGGCCTGGCAGCGGGGGGAGCGCAAGCTCGCCGCCGAGGCCTATGCCGACCTGGCCCAGCGCACGCGCGATCCCCGCATCGCCCGGCGCGCCACCGAACTGGCGCTGGTGGCCCAGGCCCCGCAGCAGGCCATGCAGGCGGCCCGGCTTTGGGCCGAGCTGGACCCCGGCTCGGAGCGGGCGCAGCAGACCTGGATCTCCTTCCTCGCCGCGAGCGGCCGGGTGCAGGAGACCCGGCCCCATCTGGACGCACTGCTCAAGGCCGCCCCCTCGGCCGGGGTGGTATTCCTGCAAATGCATGCCCTGTTCGCGCGCAGCCCGGACCCGCGCCCGGTGGCCGATCTGGTCGAGGATCTGGCGCGCGACTACCCCGACCTGGCCGAGGCGCAGCTGGCGCTGGCGCAAGCCGCCTGGACCGCCGGCCAGCACGAACGGGCGGAGCGGGCGCTCGAGCGCGCCATCGAACTCAAGCCGACCTGGGAATCCCTCGCCCTGTTCAAGGGCCGCCTGGTGCAGCGCCAGGGCGATGAGGCGCTGCTGAGCTATTGGCGCGACTATCTGAGCCGGCATCCGGCCGCGCGCGAGGTACGCCAGGCCTATGCCCGGCAATTGGCCGCCATGGGTCGATTCGTCGAAGCACGCCGGGAATTCGAACGCCTGCTCGAAGGCGCCCCGGCCAACCCGGAGACCCAGTTGGCCGTGGGGCTGCTGGCGATGCAGGCGAACGATTTCGAGGCCGCCGAAGCGCATCTGCTCAAGGCGATCGAACTGCGGCATCCCGATGCCGACCAGGTCAAGTTGTATCTGGGGCAAATCAGCGAGGCGCGCAAGCAGCCGGAGCAGGCCCTGCGCTGGTATGGCGAGGTGGGGCCGGGGCCGCGCTATCTCGAAGCGCAGTTGCTGAGCGGCCTGCTGCTGGGCAAACAGGGGCGCCTGGCCGAGGCGCGCGCCGTGCTGCAGGCGCTGACCCCGGCCAACGAGGCCGAGCGCATCCAGATCCTCCAGACCGAGGCGCAGATCCTGCGCGCGGCCGGGGATCACGCAGCGGTGTATCAACTGCTGAGCGAGGCGCTGGCCCGCTATCCGGATTCGCTCGACTTGATCTACGACCGCGCCATGGCGGCGGAAAAGGTGAACAAGCTGGATGTGCTGGAGCAGGATTTGCGCCGCCTGATCAAGCTCAAACCCGATCACGCCCATGCCTACAATGCCCTGGGCTATACCCTGGCCGACCGCACCCCGCGCCTGGCCGAGGCCATGGCGCTCCTGCAGCAGGCCCTGACTCTGGCGCCGAACGACCCCTTCATCCAGGACAGCATGGGCTGGGCGCTCTACCGGGCCGGGCGCCTGGTCGAGGCCGAAAGCTATCTGGCCCGGGCCTATGCCGCTCGGCCGGACCCCGAGATCGCGGCCCATCTGGGCGAGGTGCTCTGGCAGCTGGGCCGGCGCGAGGAGGCGCTGCGCCTGTGGGAGGCGGCGCTCAAGCTGCACCCCGACAACGAAGTGCTGCGCGAGACGGTCTCGCGGTTCAAGCCCTGATGCGGCACGGCTGGGGGGGCGTGGTGCTGGCCCTGTTGACGGCGTGTGCGCCCCTGGCGCCGCCGCCTGCCCCGCCGGCCTCGCTCCAGAGCAGCGCCGACTATCGTCTGGAAGGCCGGGTTTCAGTGCGTTCGGACGGGCAGCAATTCGCCGGCGGCATCGTCTGGACCCGCCAGGGCGACGCCCAGGAAATCCTGTTGCGCACCCCGCTGGGCCAGGGGCTGGCCGAGCTGCGCCTGAACCCCGCCGGGGCCAGCCTGATCGACAGCGAGGGCCGGCTGCACCAGGCGCCCGACGGCGAGGCCCTGTTGCAGCGGACCCTCGGCCTGGCCCTGCCCTTGGCCGGCCTGGAGCATTGGCTGCGCGGTCAGCCGGACCCGGCCCGGCCGTTTCAGGGTGTGCCGGATGAACGCGGCGGCTGGACCAGGCTGGAGCAGGACGGCTGGCAGATCGAATACGGCCGCGTCAGTACCGCCGGGCTGCCCGGCCGGCTCACGGCACGGCGTGGCGACGAGCTGGAGATTCGGCTGGTGGTGGATGCATGGCAGAGCCCGTGACGTTCGAGCGCGCGAGCTATCTGGCCCCGGCCAAGCTCAATCTTTTTTTGCACGTGGTGGGGCGCCGCGCCGACGGCTATCACCTGTTGCAGACGGTGTTCCGCTTTCTCGATTTCGGTGACAGCCTGCGCATCACGCCGCGCGCGGACGGCGCCATCCGCCTGCTTAACCCATTGCCCGGCGTGAGCGAGGACAAGGATTTGTGCTTCCGGGCGGCCAGCCTGCTCAAGGCCCGCACCGGCTGTCGCCTGGGGGCCGAGATCGGGCTGGACAAGCGCCTGCCCCTGGGCGGCGGCCTGGGCGGCGGCAGTTCCGATGCCGCCACCGTGCTGCTGGTGCTCAACCGCCTGTGGCGGCTCGATCTGCCGCGGGCCGAGTTGCAGGCCCTGGGTCTCGAACTGGGGGCCGATGTCCCGGTCTTCGTCTTCGGCCATTCGGCCTTCGCCGAGGGGGTGGGCGAGCAGCTGCAGGCGGTGGCCTTGGCGCCGGCGAGCTATGTCGTGCTGGTCCCCCCGGTGCACGTTTCCACCCCGGCCATCTTCGGCCACCCGGCATTGACACGAAATACGCCAGCCGTCAAAATGCGCGTCTTTTCCGAGGGCTTCGGTCACAACGATCTGGAGCCCGTGGTCTGCGCCCTTTGCCCGCAGGTGGCCGAACATCTGGCCTGGCTGCGGCAGTTCGGCGAGGCGCGCATGACCGGGTCGGGGGCGTGTGTGTTTGCCGCGTTTCCCGATCGCGCAACGGCCGAGCGGGTTTTCGCGGCCCGCCCGGAGGGGATGAACGGTTTCGTGGCCGACGGGCTCGATACCCACCCGCTTCTGGGCTGGGCGGCATAGGACGGTTCGCCGTCCTGCAACGCTTGGGGAGTCGCCAAGTGGTAAGGCACCGGATTTTGATTCCGGCATTCGTAGGTTCGATCCCTACCTCCCCAGCCATTCGATCAAGCGTGTAGCCCTGTCTCTACACGCTTTTTTATTTGCGCTGCATCAATTTTGGCGCAGGGGTTTCCGCGTGGGTTACGACAGCTTGATGGTGTTTACCGGCAATGCCAATCCCAGGCTTGCCGAAGATGTGGTCCGCCACCTCAATATCCGTCTGGGGCGCGCCACCGTCGGCCGCTTTTCCGACGGCGAGGCGATGGTCGAGATCATGGAGAACGTGCGCGGCAAGGACGTGTTCGTGCTCCAGTCCACCAGCATGCCCACCAATGACAACCTGATGGAGGTGATGCTGATGGTCGATGCCCTGCGCCGGGCCTCGGCCGGCCGGATCACCGCGGCGATTCCCTATTTCGGCTATGCCCGCCAGGACCGCCGGGTACGCTCAGCCCGGGTGCCGATCACGGCGCGGGTGGTGGCCGACATGCTGACCGCGGTCGGGGTCAATCGCCTGCTGACCATGGACCTGCACTCGGACCAGATCCAGGGCTTTTTCGACATCCCGGTGGACAACATCTATTCGGCGCCGATCCTGCTGGGCGATATCTGGAAGCAGAACTACGAGAACCTGATGATCGTTTCGCCCGATGTCGGCGGCGTGGTGCGGGCCCGCGCCTTCGCCAAGCGCCTGGACTGCGACCTGGCCATCATCGACAAGCGGCGGCCCAAGCCGAACGTGGCCAAGGTGATGCACATCATCGGCGAGGTGAAAGACCGCACCTGCATCATCATGGATGACATGGTGGACACCGCCAACACCCTGTGCGAGGCGGCGCGTGCCTTGAAGGATCACGGCGCCAAGCGGGTGCTGGCCTATTGCACCCACCCGGTGCTGTCGGGCAGCGCGGTCGAGCGGATCAACGGCTCGGCGCTGGACGAGCTGGTGGTGACCGACACCATCCCCTTGCGGGACGATGCCCGGGCCTGTGGCCGGATTCGCCAGCTGACAGTGGCCGAGCTGCTGGCGGAGACCATCCGTCGCATCAGCAACGAAGATTCGGTGAGTTCGCTGTTCGTCGAGTGAATTCAAGAAATCCCTCTTCCCCTGGGATTTATGCCCATGGGGTAGAGGGTAGGGTGAGGGAATCGATGCCCTCATTCCTTGTCTCCTCCGCCTGTTTGGTGGAGGTGTTTGAGACCGCCTGGTCGCGGGCGGCTTTTTTGTTTGTTTAGGAGTTGAACCATGAAATTCGAAGTGAACGCCAACAAGCGTGACGTGCAGGGTACGGGTGCGAGCCGCCGCCTGCGTCGCGCCGGCAAGGTGCCGGGCATCGTGTACGGTGCCGGCAAGGATGCCGTGGCCCTGGAGATGGACCACAACGACCTGCTGCAGCAGCTGCGCAAGGAGGCCTTTCATTCCTCCGTGCTGACCCTGAACGTGGATGGCCAGAAAGAGCCCGTGCTGCTGCGCGACGTGCAGGTGCACCCGTTCAAGCGCCAGGTGCTGCACGTCGATTTCCAGCGTGTCGACAAGACCCACAAGATTCACATGAAGGTGCCCCTGCACTTCCTCAACGGCGAGAATGCCCCGGGCGTCAAGCTGCAGGGTGGCGTGCTCTCGCACGTGATCACCGAGGTGGAGGTGGTCTGCCTGGCCGACCAGTTGCCCGAGTACCTCGAGGTCGATCTGTCCGAGCTGGCGGCCGGCCACTCGGTGCACCTGTCCCAGGTCAAGCTGCCCAAGGGCGTCGAGTGCGCCGCCCTGCTGCGGGGTGAGGACCCCACCATCGCCACCATCCTGGGCGTGCGGGGTGAGGCGGAAGGCGAGGGCGCGGCCCCGGCTGCGCCGACCGAGGGCGCCTGAGCCTGACCGGGCATGCAGGCCGGCATCCGGCTCGTCGTCGGTCTCGGCAACCCGGGCAGCAAATACGCCGACACCCGGCACAATGCCGGGTTCTGGTGGCTGGACCGGCTGGCTTCGCGCCACGCCGGTCTTTTTCGTTCTGACAGCAAGTTCTTCGGCGAGGTCTGCCGGCTTGCCGTGGACGGCGGCGAACTCTGGCTGCTCAAGCCCACGACCTACATGAATGCGAGCGGCCGGGCCGTGGCGGCCCTGGCCCATTTCTACAAGATCCCGGTCGGCCAGATCCTGGTGGCGCACGACGAGCTGGACCTGCCCCCGGGCGCCTTGCGCCTCAAACGCGGTGGCGGCCACGGCGGCCATAACGGCATTCGCGACATCAGCGCGGCCTTGGGCGCCGATTTCTGGCGCCTGCGTATCGGCATCGGTCATCCGGGCGACAAGGCCGAGGTGTCCGACTTCGTCCTGCATGCGCCGAGCCGGGCCGAGGCGGAACTGATCGAAGCGGCCGTCGACCGGGCGGTGCCGGCCCTGCCCCACCTGATCAAGGGCGAGTTCGACGCGGCCATGCGCCAGCTCAACGTGCGCGCCAAACCTGCAACCCCGAATGTGAGTCCAGAATGAGTTTGAAATGCGGCATCGTCGGCCTGCCCAATGTGGGCAAGTCCACTCTGTTCAATGCGCTGACCAAGGCGGGCATCGCGGCGGAGAACTATCCCTTCTGCACCATCGAGCCGAATGTCGGCGTGGTCGAGGTGCCCGACCCGCGCCTGGATCAGCTGGCGGCGATCGTCAAGCCGCAGAAGGTGGTGCCGGCCATTGTCGAGTTCGTCGACATCGCCGGCCTGGTGGCCGGGGCCTCCAAGGGCGAGGGCCTGGGCAACCAGTTCCTGGCCAACATCCGCGAGACCGACGCCATCGTCAACGTGGTGCGCTGCTTCGAGGACGCCAACGTGGTGCACGTGGCGGGCCAGGTCGATCCGATCGCCGATATCGAGGTGATCGGCACGGAGCTGGCCCTGGCCGACCTGGCCACGGTGGAGAAGGCGCATGCGCGCGACGTGAAGAAGGCGCGCGCCGGCGACAAAGAGGCCCAGAAGCTGATCGCCGTGCTCGACAAGCTGCTGCCGCACCTGAACGAGGCCAAGCCCGCGCGCAGCCTCAAGTTGTCGGCCGAGGAGGTCGAGCTGATCAAGCCGCTCTGCCTGCTCACCATCAAGCCGGCCATGTATGTGGCCAACGTGGCCGAGGACGGTTTCGAGCACAATCCCTACCTCGATCGCCTGCGCGCCTTTGCCGAGGCGGAGGGGGCGCCGGTGGTGGCGCTCTGCGCCGCGATCGAGGCGGAGATCGCCGACCTGGATGAGGCCGACAAGGCCGAGTTCCTGGCTGCGATGGGCCTCAAGGAACCGGGGCTCAATCGCCTGATTCGCGCGGCCTACGACCTCCTGGGCCTGCAGACCTATTTCACCGCGGGGGTGAAGGAGGTCCGGGCCTGGACCATCCACAAGGGCGACACCGCCCCCAAGGCGGCCGCGGTGATCCACACCGATTTCGAAAAAGGCTTCATCCGGGCCGAGGTGATCAGCTTCGCCGATTTCATCGCCTGCCAGGGCGAGCAGGGTGCCAAGGAGGCCGGCAAGATGCGGCTGGAGGGCAAGGACTACGTGGTGCAGGACGGTGACGTCATGCACTTCCGCTTCAACGTGTGAGCCGGCTCAGTCCTGCAGGCCGGCCCGCTGCAACAGTGGTATCAGAGGGTCAAGGGCGTTGCTGTCGAGCGGTTCCAGCGGGCCGAAGTGCAGGGCGTCGAGGATGGCCCGTCCCTTCGGGTCGTCGTGCATCCCGATCAGCACGCGCTGGATTTCCGCCTTGCGCGCCGCCCATTCCGGCGCAATGCAGAAACAGTGAAAAGCCGAGCGGTCGGTGCTTTCGGCGATGACCTCGAGTTGCTGGCGGGTGGCTTCGGCCATGCCGAGCCAGGTTTCGTTGAACACGAAGGCCAGGTCGGCCTCGCCCTTGATCACCGCGTGGGCGGCCTTCATGTGATTGCCGACAAAGCGGAATTCGCATTGCGTTTGTGGGATTTTCAGCCGCTCGAGCAGGTCTACCCCCAGCGGGTGAACGATGAGCCTGTCGGTGGCGGAGGCGATGCGGAGCGGGCGCTGCCGCGGGACGCCACCGGCCCCGGCCTGGGCCACCAGAAACGTCTCGTCGAACAGGCCCGCCACTTTCGCCACCGGTAGGAAACCGCGTCGGCGCATGAAGGCCAAGGCGCTGAAGGGATTGGCGTAGACGATATGGAAATCCCCGCTCAAAACGTTCTCGCGCTCAACCAGGAAATTGTCCTCGGGCTCGAAGTGAATGCTGCAGCCCAACTGCCGTTGCAGATAGGTGTTGAACTGGAACCACTCGACCATGAACTTGGCGGTGTCGTGCGGGCAGACGGAGAGTCTGAATCGGGTGCTCATCTGGCTAGTCATGTTGGCCAGGCCGCGGCTGGTTGTGTTCAGGTGGCATTGTAGAGGGTGTTGTAGTAGGCCATCAGCGTCTTCAGGGTGTCCATGGCATCCTCGCTGATCGGCTCGAAGCCCTGCAGGCCGAGCGATTCCAGGATGTGCAGCCCCTTGGGGTCGTCCTTCATCGCCACCAGCAGGGCCTGGATATCCTCTTTGCGTTCGGCCAGTTCCGGTGCGATCAGGAAGCAGTGGAAGGCGATCTGGTCCTGGGTCTCGGCCAGGATGTCGAGCTGGTTGCGGGTGCTCTCGGACAGGTTGTGCCAGGTGTCGTTGAACACGAAGGCGAGGGCGGCCTGTTCCTTGAGCACGCTGTGGATCGAACGCATGTGGGAATCGACCACCTTGAATTCGCACTCGCTCTGCGGGATATTCAGGCCGTCGAGCAGGCTCAGGCCCAGGGTATGGGTGATCAGTTCGCCCGAGGCGGTGGCGATGGTGAGCGGGTGCTGCTCGGGGACGCCGGCGCCCTTGCGCGTGACCAGCAGGGTTTCGTCATAGAGGCCAATCGGCTTGGCGACCGGGATGAAATCGAGCTCCTGGATGTAGGTGCAGGCGCTCAGGGGGTTGGCGTAGCAAAGCTGGTAGCCGCCCGAAAGCACCGCAGTCTGTTCCAGGATGAAGCTGTCGATCGGCTCGAAGTGGATGGCGCAATCGAGCTTGCGCTGCAGATAGGTGTTGAACTGAAACCACTCCACCATGTGCTTGGCCGTGTCGTGCGGGCAGACGGAGAGCTGGTACATGCGCGACGGTCTCCTTGGATTATTGGCGCTTGTGTGTTCGCTGTCAGTGCTCAGAGGATGTCGGCGATGGCCTTGGCGGCGCGTTTGGCGTCGAGGAAGATCAGGCCCAGCTTGGCGTCCTTGCGCGCGATCACGGTGAGCACGGCATCCTTGCCGGCGTGGCTCATCAGGATGTAGCCGTTCTCGCCCTTGACCATGACCTGTTCCAGCTCGCCGCGGGCCAGTTCGCGCGCGGTGCGCTCGCCCAGCGAAAGCATGGCGGCGGCCATGGCGCCGACCCGGTCCTCGTCGACGTCCTGCGGCAGCAGGGCGGCCATGGTCAGGCCGTCGGAGGAGATGACGGCGGAGGCCTCAATGTCGGCCGAACTGCCATTGAGTTCGCTGAGGATGGATTTGAGCATCTGTTCACGCATGGTTTGTCTCCTTGTAGCGGAAATAACGATTAGGCGAAATCGGATCAGGCATAACGACGGCTCAGGGCCTGCACCAGGGTGACGAAGCCTTCGCCCTGAAGCTGGGGCGTGCCGCCGATGATGAGGACGAAGGACTGCTTGCCCACGTGCAGGGGGTAGAAGCCGAGTTCGGAATTGCCCGAAGGGTCGGCGATGGCCCAGGCGCTGCTGCCGATGTTCAGGTTGTTCTTCAGCAGACGGGCATGACGCTGGCTGAGCGACAGGATGTCGCCGGCCAGCGCGGCGATCTCTTCCGCCGCTTCGTGCAGAAAGCCGGCCGTGCCCAGGTAGAAGCCATTGTCGTCGGCCAACAGGGCCCGGCCGGCCTGGGACAGCCCGCCGAGCAAACTGGGCAGCAGGGTTTCCAGATTGTCCTGAGGCGGCGCGCTGGGCGCGCTGGCGCCCTGGACGAAATCCAGTTGTTGCAGGCGGTAGAGCAGCTGCAGGGCCTGATCGAGCGAGCGGGTGCCGGTCCAGGCCATGAGCCGGCCCTGGTTGAGCGGGCCCTTGTGGCCTTCCTTCATGATGTTGATCAGCAGCTTGCGGCTGGGGTCGGCGGTGGGGCTGGCCACGGCATAGTAGGCACCGGCCGCGGTGATCTGGGCATACAGTGCCTCCCTGAGGCTTAGGCGTTCGGCCATGGTCAGCCTTCCAGGCCCGGATCGATCGAGAAGAGCAGGGCCATGACCAGGTTTTTCACGTCCTCGCGGTTACGGCCGTCGATCTCGAAAATAGGGGGGCGCTGGTCCACGCGGGCCAGAATCTCGGCGTAGTGCTTCACGCTGGGCGAGGGCTTGACATCGGTCTTGGTGACGCCGATGACGAGCGGCGCCTCGCGCAGGAAGTCCTTGAAGGCGTTCATGAAGAACTGCATGTCCTTCATCGGGTTCGGCCGGCTGTTGTCGAGCAACAGGATCAGGCCGATGCCACCGGTGCTGAGGATGTCCCACATGAAGTCGAAACGCTCCTGGCCGGGGGTGCCGTAGAGATGGACCTTGGCACCGCCGTCGAGGTTGAGCACGCCGTAGTCGAGCGCCACCGTGGTGTGGCTCTTGCGGTGCAGCGTCATGTCGGAGGCGGCGGCATCGGTCTTGATCGGCGGGATGTCGCTGATCGAGCCGATGGCCGTGGTCTTGCCCGCGCCGACCGGGCCGGTGAAGATGATTTTGTTGTCGAGCCGTTTCAAGTCTGTCTCCTCGTGTTGTTGTGATCGGCCTACAGGCCGGCGACCTTCCTCAAGAGGCGCGAGAGGAAGCCGGTGCGCTCGGTGGCAGCGGCACTCGGTGTCGGCGCGCCGGCCTGCTGCGCCGGCATGCTCGTGGCGACGGCCGCAGCCGCAGCCGGCTCGCGCCCGGTCCTGTCCGTGCCTTTGAGCAAACTGGAATCGAGGATGCCGATGCTGTAGCTGGCGGCCAGGAAACTGAAGACGTCTTCTGCCGGCAGGCCGAGCATGCGCACGGTGAGGCGCAGGTTGGCCGGCGCGCGTGACCAGAACGCGGCGATGCGTATGCCGTCCCTGACCGGGGCGAGGCGGGTGAGATTGGGCCAATGGCGCAAGCGGATCGGGGCCTGGTCGGGAAACCCGGCGATGAGGCGGCCGCGCGCACTCCACAGCGCGACCTGCCAGGTCAGTGCCGTCAGGTTGATCGGTTCGGCGTTGGCAGTGTCCTCGGCCGTGAGCGGCTGGCTGCTCACCGCGCTGGCGTCATTCAGGCAGGCCGCCTGCAGCTGATGCTCGTCGACCAGGGCGATGGCGCGGTCGAGTTCTGGCAACACGATCAGGGCCTTGCTGCCGGCCAGGCTGATCACACAGGGCGTGCGGGTGCGGCGCGCCTGCAGCAAGGCGCCAAGCAGGCCCTGGCGCGGATCGAAGTATTCAATCCGCTCCGGCCAGGCCGTGCCGGTCGCCATTGGCCGGGGCGGGGCCGGCCGGGCTTCGGCGGCAGACCGGGTTTCAGCGGCCGGCTGGGCTGGCGCGTCCACCGCTGGCGCCGGCGCCTGACCCGGCCGCGGCAGTTGGCTCGGCGCATCGGGTGCCGCCTCGCCACCGGTGAGCAGCTGACGCAGACGGGGAAACAGGGTTTCGACCCGGATCGGCTTGAGCAGAACCGGCGCCGGCGGCTGGGCCGGCGCTTCGACGGTCACGATCAAAGTTGGCAGGGTGGGGTGCTCGCGGCGGAAGTCCTGCCAGGCCGCATCGGCATCCGGACGGTCGAAATCGAAGATCGCCAGATGCGGCGGGCCGGCGGGCTGATCGTCGAGCAGCCGATAGTGATGCAGCGTGTGCATCTTGAAGGCCATGCGGAAGATGGCCTGTTTGCGGCTGTCCATGCCGACGGTCAGGACGTTGATGGTTTTCTGGGGCGCTTGGGGATCGCTCATGGCCTCACCTTGGGTTATGCAGCGAGTTGCTCGCGTCGGTTTTTCATGCGCTGGAACAGGCTGGTCATCATGGCGACCACCTCCTCCGGGGGGCGCTGGACACGGCGCTTGATGCCGCTGGCCAGTTCGGTCAGCGATGCGAGATCGTCCATGCGCTCATACAGCTCGAGCAAGGGCGGATAGAGATGGATCGCCGCGGGATCGGCCAGGATGGCCGACTCCAGCACCTTCACCGCCTGGTCGATCTGGCCGAACTCGAGATAGCTGTCGACTTCCCGCAGAATGTCGTTGCCCTCGCGCGCGAGCGCCGGCTTGTCGGCGCCGCTGACCTCGACCAGCGCGGTTTTCGGCAAAGGCATGGTGTCCGCGACATGAAAGCCGAAACGGCGGCCGATCGCTTCGATCTGGCTGCGTTCCCTGGCCTGGGCCAGGGCCTCGAACAGCGGGTGCGGGCCCAGGCTGAAACCCTGGGCGAGCAGGCGTTCCTTCAGCGACTGGCCGGCGTTGCCCAGCGCGGCATACAAGTGCCAGAGGGTGCGGGCGTATTCGTCGATGTCGCGCCGGGCCTGGTGGATCTTCAAAAGTTCGGTGAAGTGGACGAGGGCGTTCGGCTGTTTGGTGAGGGCCCGATGCAGCGCGGCGACGGCCTCGTCGTGATTGCCCATAGCCAGGTGCAGCTTGGCGGCCCGGCCCGGCGGCGTGAAACTGCGGACGATCAGTTTTTCCGTCTGGCTCAGCGGGGCAAGTGGCATCCGGCCATCGACCAGGCCGCTCTGGGTGGCCGGTGGCGGCAGGCTTGATTCGGCTGCGCCTGCCACGCCCGGGTCCGGCGTCGGCCGAGTCTGGGGCTGCCTTGACTCGGCAGTGCTCTCCGGCGCGGCCGGTTCCAGACCAAGCAGGGCGTTGATCTGATCGACGTCGAGCCCGAAATAGTTGATGGCGAGCACCCGCAGCTGCAAATTCTCCGGATCGAGCCGCAGCCCTTCGAGCAGGGTGTCGCGCAGCGCCGGCTCGGCGCCGGCGAGGAGCAGGCGGCGTTCGAGAATGTCGGCAAAATCGTCGACCTGGCGGAGTTTGAGATAGCTGTCGCACAGCAGTTGCAGCACCTGCGCCTGGGCCTCGCCGGCGTCGTCCAGGTACCAGCGCAGCAGTTCGGCCGCCCGGTCGTGATAGCCATACATGATGAAGATCGAGGCCTCGGCCAGCGGGTCGGCCTCGTTCACGGTGATGGCTCCGCTGTCGGGCTGGCCCTCGTCCAAGTCGAAATCGAAGGCTTCCAGTGGCTCGGCAGGCTGGGCCCGGGCGGGGCCGTCCCAGGCCAGGTCGGCATCAGGCGCCAGGACGGAGGCCGGCGCCAGGGAAGCGGTGTAACTGTCGAGCACCGTCGGCGCCGGGGCGGCGGACAGCCTGCGTCGGCGCGCCAGACGGCGCTGCCGGCGCACCAGAAGCCAGAGCAGGGCAAGCCCGGCTGCGGCCCCGAGCAGCAGCGCCGAATGCCCCGGGTCGGTCTCCAACTGGCCCACAAGCTTGGGCAGATCGTGGTTGATCCACTGCCAGGGGATTTCCCAGGCGCTGTCGAGGGAAAGGTAGGCCATAAGGCGTGCTGTTCAGTCGCGGAAGGGGCGCATGGCGACAAATCGACAAAAACCAGTGGCTGCGGTTTGGGCGGATGTCTTCCTCACCTTGGTGTTGTCTGTGTGGTTATGCATAGGGCCAAACGCCGGCTAGCTGTTAAGTTGCAATAGGT
>DDKN01000038.1:13545-13703 GCA_002339725.1 Thiobacillus sp. UBA2597 | reverse complement strand
CGGGTCCATTTTTATTTGGCGTAGCCGATGGGTAGGAAGAACCCACCGGTTCGCCGAGCGAGCACCGCTCGCGAGGGACGTCATGGCGCAGCCATGACGGGCCCGAAGGGCCGAGGCATGCGCCCAAGCGCAGGCCGAGCAATCCCACCGCTATCACC
>DDKN01000038.1:0-13183 GCA_002339725.1 Thiobacillus sp. UBA2597 | reverse complement strand
GTAAAAAAACCGGCGGGTCCATTCTTTTTGACGTAGCCGATGGGCAGGAAGAACCCACCGGTTCGCCGAGCGAGCACCGCTCGCGCGGGACGTCATGGCGCAGCCATGACGGGCCCGAAGGGCCGAGGCGTGCCATCCCGGTTGATGCCGACGCGCAAACACCCTTTGCACGGCCTGCAGTTTTCTATATAATTCGCGCCTTCGTTGCGCCCGTAGCTCAGCTGGATAGAGTACCTGGCTACGAACCAGGGGGTCAGGAGTTCGAATCTCTTCGGGCGCGCCAGTCAGTTCGCAAGGGGCTGCCACAACAGCCCCTTTGCTTTGCAGCTCACGCGCGGAGCGGTAGTTCAGTCGGTTAGAATACCGGCCTGTCACGCCGGGGGTCGCGGGTTCGAGTCCCGTCCGCTCCGCCACCTTTTCCTCCCTGCCGCGCGCCGACCGGTCGCGGCTTTTTCGACCCGGAATCGGTCGCAAACAGCCAACAGAGGCGGTTCCACCCCGCTGGCCGATCGGGCTTGCTGTTTACATTCGATGGCGCAGCCGATAGCTTTGGGCCATTGCCCCTGATCCGACAATGGCCATATGCCGAACGAACCCACGTCTGACCATGCCTTGTTGGCCGGCCAGCTGCTGGCCGGCCTGCAGGCCGACTTCATCGGTGAACTGGATGAACGCATCGACCGGCTGGAGGCGCTGACCCTCGCCCTGGATCGCAGCGGTCATGCGCAGGCGGATTTCGACGCGCTCTTCCGCGCCGTGCACAGCCTGAAGGGCACGGCCGGCAGCTTCGGCTTCACCATTTTGTCGGCGCTGTGCCATGCCTACGAAGACTATCTCCAGGCCGACGGCACCAAAGACGATCGGTTCCTCGACCACTGCCTGAGTTATATCGATCTGCTGCGGCTCGCCAGCGACCGCATTCATCTCAAGCAAACCGATTTCAGCGACATCGAAGCCGGCATCCGGCAATTGCGGGAGCGCCATTTCGCCAAGCCCTACACGGCCCTGCTGGTGGAAACCTCCAAACTCAATGCCCGGCTCTGTCGGGAGGCCCTGGCCGACCTGCCGATCCAGATCGTGCAACTCGACGATGGCTTGCAGGCCTTGGGCCGGCTCTTGTCGGAACCGTTCGACCTCTTGATCACCAGCCAGGAGGTGAAGTCCCTCAATGGCCTGGCCCTGATCGCAGCCCTGCGCCTGGCCAATCGACCCGGGCCGGCGATCAAGACCCTCCTCCTCACGGCGCAGGACGGCCCGATCCATACGCCGATCCGGCCGGACTTCATCGTGCGCAAGGATCGGAATCTGGAGCGGCAATTGAACGAGGCGGCGCGTCAGGCTCTCGGCTGCACTACTTAGGTAGCCCCCCGCAATTGCGTCAAATCCCTTCTGTCACAATAATTTGGCCAGCTTCCGGACAGATCGTGATGAGCAAAGAACACAGCGCCAGCAACGTCAAGAAGGTATCCGTCGCCCAGTTGAGACCGGGCATGTACGTGCACGACCTCAATTGCGGCTGGATGGACCACCCCTTCCTGACCAACCAATTCCTGGTCAAGGATGCCGAGACCTTGAGCACCATCCGCAAGTTGGGCATCCGGGAACTCTACATCGACATCAGCAAGGGCGCGGATGTCAGCGATGCGCCGACCCAGCAGGAGGTGCGGCAGGAAATCACCGAGACCATGCAGGCCATCGCGAGCGAGGCGACGCTGCCGCTGCCGGTGTCCCTGGAACAGGAGATCGGCCGCGCGCGCGCCCTGCACAAAGAGGCCAACCAGATCACCAAGAGCATGCTGAAGGACATTCGTCTGGGCCGGCAGATCGAGCTGGAAAAGGTGGAGCCTTTGGTCGAGAACATGATCGACTCGATCTTTCGCAACCAGGATGCCCTGCTGCCGCTGGGCCGGTTGAAGGACCATGACAACTACACCTTCCAGCACTCGGTCTCGGTCTGCACCCTGATGATCGCCTTCGCCCGCGGCCTCAAGCTGGAGCGGCCGATCATCAAGGAGATCGCCATGGGTGCCCTGCTGCATGACGTGGGCAAGGCCAAGGTGCCGGACGAGATCCTGAACAAGCCGGCCAAGCTGACCGACGCCGAATTCGACAAGATGAAGTCGCACGTGGTGCAGAGCATCATCATCCTGCAGAACACCCCGGGCATCACCCAGATCATGATCGACGTGGCCGGCCAGCACCACGAGCGCTTCGATGGCACCGGTTACCCGAACAAACTCAAGGGTGAGCAGATCTCGCTGTACGGCCAGATGGGCGCCATCGTCGATGTCTACGACGCCATCACCTCCGAGCGCGTCTACCACAAGGGCATGCCGGCGCCGGCCGCCTTGGCCAAGCTGCTGGAATGGAGCAAGTTCCACTTCAATCCGGAATTAGTGCGCGCCTACATCAAGGTGGTCGGCATCTATCCCACCGGCTCGCTGGTCCGCCTGGAAAGCGGCCGGCTCGGCATCGTCACCGAACAACACTCGGAATTGATGCTGCAGCCGGTGGTCAAGACCTTCTACAGCGCCAAGAAGCAGCATTACCTGCCGCCCGAGGTGATCGACCTGTCCAAGCCCGCCTGTCAGGACCGTATCGTCGGCTACGAGGCCTTCGAGACCTGGGGCATCGACGCGGCAAAATGGCTGCCGGCCTGAGCCGCCGAACGCGCCCGGGTTAATCGTTCCACAACCAGGCCGCCCCGCGCACCCCGCTCGAATCGCCGTAGCGTGCCGGCAGCAGCCGGGTGTGCACCGCATCCGAAAACACATACGCGCCCCAGCGTCGCGGTACGTTGGCATACAAGCGCGCCAGATTCGACAGGCCGCCGCCAAGGACGATCACCTCCGGGTCGAGCACATTGATCACCTGGGCCAGGCCGCGCGCCAGCCGGTCCTCATAGCGCGCCAAGGCGGCCTCGCACACCGCATCGCCGGCCGCCGCCTGACGGGCCAGCTCCGCCGGCGCCAGATCCAGACCGTCGACCCGCTGCACCTCGCGGCTCAGGCCCGGTCCCGACAGCCAGGTCTCCAGGCAGCCGTGCTTGCCGCAATAACAGGCCGGCCCCGGCAGCTCACCGGCCCGCGGCCAGGGCAAGGGATTGTGGCCCCACTCGCCGGCGATGGCGTTGGGCCCGGTCAGGACCTGGCCGCGCACCACCACGCCGCCGCCGCAGCCGGTGCCCAGGATGACGCCGAACACCACCGCCGCCCCGGCCGCGGCGCCGTCGGTCGCCTCGGACAGGGCGAAGCAGTTGGCGTCGTTGGCGATGCGCACCGGCCGGTCGAGCAGGGCCTCGATGTCCTGCTTCAGGGGCCGGCCGTTGAGGCAGACCGAATTGGAGTTCTTCATCAAGCCGCTGGCCGGCGAGATCGCACCGGGCGTGCCGATGCCGACACTGCCGCGTTCGCCCAGCACCTGCTCGGCCTCGGCCACCAGGGCCGCCATGGCCTCCAGCGTACCGGCATAGCTGCCTTGCGGCGTCGGCACCCGTTTGCGCCAACGTTCGCTGCCGTCCTCGCCCAGGGCGATCAATTCGATCTTGCTGCCGCCCAGATCGATGCCGAAATGCGCCATACCACACCTCCTCGGCTGGCATTGTAATTCGCGCCCAAGCCGCATGGATGCTATGCTGTTGTCCTTGCCCAGAGGGTCATTGCCATGGATATCCCGCTGCAACCCAAGAACGATCTGGAATATTTGTTGGCCGAACTGCATGCCGGCGAAATCGACCCCGAGGCCTTCGCCCAGCGCCTGCTCAACCTGCAGGTGTTCATGCCGGTGAAAGACGAAAAACACGCCATCGCCGGCTTCCAGCGTTCGACCCAGGCCGAGCCGCTGGTGCTGGAAGCGGAGGACGGCACGGCCGTGCTGGTGTTGTTCTCCTCGCCCGAACGGGCCAAGTCGTTCATGAGTGATTTCCCGGGCTACAGCGGCGGCCTGCTCACCGAGTTCTCCTGGATCCTGCGGCGCATGGCCGACAACGTCGGCATCGCGCTCAACCCCGGCATGGAGCTGGGCATCGATTTCGACACCGACATGATCGCCATGATGCTGGCCCTGCTGCCGGAAGAGAACGCATGAGCGAATTCCACACCTTCCAACGGCCGGACGTGGGCCAGCTCGGACCGCAGGTGGGCGAGGTCTACTCCGCTGCACACAACCGCTACGACGAAGGCGCCCGCTACAGCTACCGCGACCAGGCCCACGACCTGGTGCTGTTCTGGACCCGCCCGAGCGCGGCCGAGATCGAGGGCCTGCGCGGTCAGCCGATCGAGGTCGGCCTGTACAGCCACGGCCCCGCGGCCTTCCTGCTCTACAAGATCCAGAACGTCTGTGAATGGTCGGACCTCGCCTTCAACGTCCACCTCGTGCCCGAAGCCGAGCGCGAGCTGCCGACTGAGCCGCCCGGCGAGCGCGGCCGCCTGCGCCTCACCCTGGTCAACGCCGACAACGGCATCGTGGTGGCCAAGCGCCTGGTCTCGCTCGACAAGGTGATGACCCAGGCCCTGCGTCACACCATGCAGGAACAGGCGGCACAGCCCTTCAACCGCCTGCGCTACGACGCCGCCGTGCAGGAGGTGCACGCCCGCTTTGCCGACAGCGACGCCATGGTGCAGGCGGCCGAGGTGGTCGAGGCCACCCTGGGCTGATGCTGTCGCCCTCGCTGCTCGCCGAATTCGCCGCTGTGTTGGGCCCGGAACGGGCCCGCAGCGACGCCGACACGCTGGCCCTCTACGCCCAGGACGAAACCCCGGGCCGCTGCCTGCCCGAGGCCGTGCTGTTTCCCGCTTCGCACGACGAGGTGGCTGCCATCGTGCGCCTGGCATTGCAGCACCGGCTGCCGATCACGCCGCGCGGTGCCGGCTCGGGCAATGTGGGCGGCGCCCAACCGACGCCGGGCAGTCTGGTGCTGAGCTTCGAGTGCATGAACCGCATCCTCGAATTCAACCCGGCCGACCGCCTGATCGTGGTCGAGCCCGGCGTGGTCACCGACGACATCGAGCGCCTGGCCCGCAGCGCCGGGCTGATGTATGCGCCCGATCCCGGCAGCAGCGCCTACTGCCGCATCGGCGGCAATCTGGCGATGAACGCGGCCGGGCCGCGCGCCGTGAAATACGGGGTCACGCGCGACCACGTGCTGGCCCTGCGCGCGGTCACCGGGGATGGCCGCGAGCTGCGCACCGGCGCGCGCACCAGCAAATACGCCACCGGCTACGACCTCACCCGCCTGCTGATCGGCTCGGAAGGCACTCTCGCCCTCATCACCGAGGCCACGCTGCGCCTGGTGCCGGCGCCCGAGCGCACCGCCACCTTCAGGCTTTGCTACGCCAGCGACAGCGCCGCCTGCGCCGCGGTGTCCCGGGTGATGCAGCAGCCGGTGCTGCCCAGCGCCCTGGAATTCATGGACCGCCGCTCGATCCAGGCCATCCGGGAATACGGCGCGGTCGAAGGGCTGCCGCCCGGCACCGAGGCGATTTTGATGGTCGAGGCCGATGGCCCGGCCGAGGACATCCCGCGTCAGGTCGCCGCGCTGGAGAATGCCTTGCGCGGCGATGGCCTGCTGGAGTTGCAGACCGGCTTCACCCCGGCCGAGATCCAGACCCTGTGGACCGCGCGCAAATCGCTGTCGCACGCGGTCAAGAAAATCGCCCCGCTCAAGATCAACGAGGACATCGTGGTGCCGGTCTCGCGCCTGGCCGAACTGGTCGCCGCCATCGATGCCCTGGGCACCCTGCACCGGCTGCCCATCGTCAGCTTCGGCCACGCTGGCAACGGCAACCTGCACGTCAACCTCATGGTGCATCCGGACGATGCCGCGGAGATGGCGCGCGCCGAGACCTGCCTGAAGGAACTGGTCGAGACCGTGCTGCGTCTGGGTGGCACCCTCTCGGGCGAGCACGGCATCGGCAACAAGAAGCGCAAATTCGTCGCACTCGAAATCGACCCGGCAAGCCTGAGCCTGATGCACGCCTTGAAACGGGTGTTCGACCCACAGGGGATTCTGAATCCGGGCAAGAAACTGCCGGATCAATAGCCGAATTCGTCGCGCGTCGGTTTCGGCTTCGGCTTGCGCACCGCATGCTCCACCGGCGGCACGCTCTGCAAATAGGTGGCGATCGCCTCGAGGTCCTGCTGGCTCAGATGCTTGAGTCCGTTATCGATCACCTCGGCCATCAGACCGCCGGCGAAATCGCCGTCCGGGCGCATGCCGGTCTTGAGATAGTCGATCAGTTCGCCCCGGCTCCAGCGACCGATGCCGGTCTTGGGATCCGGCGTGATGTTGGGCACCACCCCGCCTTCCGCCCCGGCCTTGTCACCCGCCAGATAGAGACCGATGCGAAAGCCGCCCAGGCGGTTGCGCGGCGTGTGGCATTCCCCACAATGGCCGGCCGCCTGCACCAGATAGGCGCCGCGGTTCCAGCTCGCACCCTTGCCGGGCTCGGGCGTGTAGGGGCCGGGCTTGAAATAGAGCAGCTTCCAGCCCGCCAGCAGCGCACGATACTTCAGATACCAGGGCAGCTCGTGCGGACGGTTGGCCTGACGCACCGGCGGCACGCTCCTGAGGTAGGCCCAGAGCGCGCGCAGATCGGCATCGCTCAACCGGGTGTAGGCGGCATAGGGAAAGCTGGGATAGTAATGCCGGCCATCCGGCCCACGCCCGTGGCGCATGGCGCGCAGGAAATCGGCCTCGCGCCAGCGGCCGATGCCGGTGTCAGGATCCGGCGTGATGTTGGGGCTGTAGAACACGCCCAGGGGCGTGAGCAACTCGCGCCCGCCGGCAAGCCAGGCGCCGCCGTGCTCGCGGTCGGTATGGCAGTTCTCGCAACCGGCGGCGCGAAACAGGTATTGCCCGGCGACCGGGTCCGGCCCGGCCGCCAGGCTGGAGCCCGCACAAAGCAGGCCGAGCAGCATGACGCGCCGCAGCATGCCGCTTACTTCTGCTCCTTGCGATAGTCCTTGTGGCAGGCCTTGCAGCTGTCGGACAGCTCCCGGAATTTGGCCGCCGCGTCACTGCCGCCGGCGGCCTTGGCGAAGGCCGCCGCCTTGGCCTCGGTATCCTTGGCCCGCTTCTCGAAATCGGCCCGCTTCGACCACACCGTATCCAAGGCGTTGGTCTCGCCGAAATCGGAGCCGGCCGGGAACATGGCCGCCATGTTTTTGGTGGTCGCCTCCATGGCCCGGGCATGCCCCACCAGGGAGCCCTTCACCTTGCCCTGCACGATGGCGCCGGCCGCCGCCATGTGGGCACCATAGGCCTTCATCACGTTCTTGCGGTATTTGATGACCTCTTCGTCGTCGGCCAGGGCCGGTGTCGCCAGACCCGCGGCCAGACCCAACAGCAACAGCTTCGAGATTGCCTGCTTCATGAATGCCTCCTCTTACCTTGATTTGAATTGCGGATGCGCCTTGCGGCAGCGTAAGCTGCATTATTGAACAAACACCCCGATTCGCAACTTTATTCCGCCCCCCATTTTATCCATGTCCGGATTACTGCTTTATTGCCGCGCCGGCTTCGAACCCGAATGCGGCCGCGAGGCCGAATCCTATGCCCGGGAACTCGGCATCGACAGCCAGGCCCAACCCCTGCCCGGCGGCGGCGCCGTCTACCTGCCGCTGCCCGAAGCGGCCGCCGACGAACTGGCTGCCCTGCCCTTCTTCCGCTGGGTGTTCGCCCGCCAGTGCCTGCGCGTGATCGGCCACGTCGAGCAGCTGCCCGAGCGCGACCGCACCGGCCCCATCGCCCTGGCCGTGCCGCCCGCCGCCTATTGCGAGCTGTGGCTGGAGGCGGCCGACACCGAGGCCGGCAAGCCGCTCCTGCCCTTCTGCCGCAAGTTCGCGCCCTATCTGGAAAAGGCCTTGACCGAGCGCAAGGTCAAGCTCGGCAGCCCGCGCGGCCCGCGCCTGCACGTCTTCTTCACCGACAAGCAGAGCGCCTGGCTCGCCACCAGCGAACCCGACAACGCCTCGCCCTGGCCCCAGGGCATCCCGCGCCTGCGCTACCCGCACGAAGCGCCCAGCCGCTCGACCATGAAGCTGGCCGAGGCCTTCCACGTCTTCCTCGATCAACAGGACCAGCAGCGTTATCTCAGGCAGGGCCTGCGCGTGGTCGACCTCGGCGCCGCCCCCGGCGGCTGGACCTGGCAGTTCGCCAGCCGCGGCCTCAAGGTCACCGCCGTCGACAACGGCCGCATGGACAAGAAGCTCCTGGCCGAATACGCCGTCAGCCACGTGCAGGACGACGGCTTCCGCTACCGGCCGGTGAAACCGGTGGACTGGATGGTCTGCGACATGGTCGAGCAGCCCGCGCGCATCGCCCAACTGGTGGCCAAATGGCTGGCCCAGGGCTGGTGCAAGCGCAGCATCTTCAACCTGAAGCTGCCCATGAAAAAACGCTACGAGGAATACCTGCGCTGCAAGGCCATCATCCAGGACACCCTGCGCCAGGCCAAGGTGCCCTACCGGCTGCGCTTCAAGCAGCTTTATCACGACCGGGAAGAGGTGACCAGCTATCTCGAACGGCGCGATTGAGGCGGAGCCAGGGCCCAACTACGTGACATTACGAGGTCGCCCCCTGGCCGAAAACGCCCGAAGCGCGGCGCAAAGCGCGGGGAGGGCGAAAAATCTCCGGCCCCGCGATCGGGAATCACCCTTAGGTAAGCACCGGACAAGCCCGCCACCCAGGCTGCGCATAATGAGCCCGCAACACGCAAGCGGCCGGAAATCCCGAGCCATCAATTCAAGCGAAGGAGCTCAAGATGAACGCGAGTCAAGAAACCTTGGATGTGCGCGGCAAGAACTGCCCCCTGCCGGTGGTGGACATCTACCGCCAGATCAAGACCATGGAGTCGGGTGACCTGCTCTGCGTCTTGACCGCCAACGACGACTCACCGCGCAACTTCCGCGCCTTCTGCCGCCAGTCGGGTCATGAACTGGTCGACCTGCAGACGCGCGGCCAGGACATCGCGGTCTACATCCGCAAGGCGAAAAGGCCCTAAAACCGGGCTGTCGTCCGACGGCTTGCTGTGCGCAGCTGCCCTACGGCTCTCTTAAATTTGTAGGGTGCACTCCGTGCACCGTTGAATCGTGCGTGGAACACACCCCGCAACTGGGGTAACATCCCACGGCATGGGATACCGCCTGACCGAACATGCCGGGTTAGAAATGCAGCGCCGGCAAGTACGCCCCGAGTGGGTCGAGGCTGTCATGGCCGAACCGGAGCAGATCGTTGCCGGATTGGATGGTCGCAAGGTATACCAAGGACGTGTGAGCGCGGATGGCAAGACCTATCTGCTGCGCCTAATCGTCGAAGACTGGCACACCCCGCCCGTCATCGTTACGCTGTACCGAACCAGCAAGATCGAAAAGTATTGGAACCAGCTATGAAAGTAGCTTACGACCAGCAGACCGACATCCTATCCGTGCTGTTTTCCACGGCTCCCGTGGAAGAATCGGACGAGATCAAGCCTGGCGTCATTCTGGATTACGATGCCCAGGGCAACGTCGTCGGCATGGAAATCCTGGATGCCAGCCGCCGCATGGAAGACCCCGCAACGGTGGAGCTTTCGGTCAAGGCCGCCTGAGGGCGTTAGGCACAATCTCCTCTTAGCCGGTCAGCCCAAAAAACGGCCCAAGAACGCGAGCGTCCAATAAGCCTCATTGAGCTCCATGCACAATTGCGTGATGCGTGCAACATACACTCTCTAGCGGGGAACAGCGGTCGGCACTGCCTAATGCGACTAAATAAATAAGTAAAACGGGCGCCGAAGCGCCCGTTTGTATCGGTGGCTTTGAAAGCCTTGTTGCCGATAGTCCCCACCATCGGAATACCTGATACATTTACAAGAATAAAAGCAATTTCCGGGAGGAGTCAACATGCCCTATCGACTTGCGCTCGACGTCGGCACCGCGTCGCTTGGCCTGATCGCCGTCGCCCTCGAAGAGAACGGCACGCTGGGCGAAATCCGCCATGCCGACCTGCGTATCTTTTCCGAACCCGTTCTGCCGGCGAAATCCGGCGGCGTCGGCGAGCCCAAGAAGGCAGCACGCCGGGCGGCACGGCAGGCGCGCCGCTTGTTCGAGCGCAGGGCGCGGCGCCTGCGCCGCATCGCGCACCTGGCACCGCTCCTCGGCCTGGACTCCGCGGCCGTACCGCCGGACCGGGGGAGCCGCATCCATGAACTGCGCGCAAAGGCCATCCGTGAGCGCATCGAGCTACCCGACCTGCTCAATGTTCTCCTCAAGCTCGCCAAGCGGCGCGGCTACGCGGGCAGCTTCCGGGTCAAGAAGGAAGGCGACGAAGGCCAGGTCGAAAGCGGCATCCGCGCCCTGAAAGCGCAACTGGCGGAGCAGCATTGCGAAACCCTGGGCGAGTGGCTTTACCTGCGCCATCAGAAGGGCGAGTCGCTCAAGCTCAAGGAAGCCGGCCTTTATGCCCACCGGGAAATGCTGATCGACGAATTCAACCGGATCTGGGACGAACAGCAGAAACACAACCCGGCTCTGTCCGCTACCGCGACGGTGCTCGGCCGCGAGGCGCCCGTCCGTGAGCACTTCTTCGAGGCCATTTTCTACCAGCGGCCGCTGAAGTCCGTCGCCCCCATGGTGGGAAACTGCGCCCTGGAGCCCAGCCTGCCCCGCGCACCCTGGGCGCAGCCTGCCACCCAGGCGTTCCGCATCGAAAAACAGCTGGCAGACCTGCGCTGGGGCATGGGGCGTCATGCCAAGCCCCTGGACGCCAAGCAGAAAGCCTTGGTTCGCAAGCTGTTGAGCGATCCGGAGAAACTCACCAAGGACGGCAAGCTCAGCTTCAAGAAGACCTACGCCGCCCTCGACGAGGCCGGCCTGCGGCGGCCGGATCAGCGCGCCAGCTTCGGCATGGACCGGGCAAGCCGGGAAGACCTCAAGGGCGACACGACCCGCAAGGCATGGCACACCCTCGGCATGTTGGAGGCATGGGATCGTTTGGAGAAGAATGCCCAGGTTCAGGTCATCAATCTTCTCTCCGAACAGGACCCGGCCCTGTTCGATAGCGAGGACTGGCCGCAGAAACTCGTGGTGGAGCGCAAAACGAAGGATGCGGCCACCGGCAAAACGATCCTCATGCGTGAGCCCCGCAAGCTGCATCCGCAGGCCGTTTCGTTCATCGACGAATTGGCGGGAGCCGGAAAACTTGGCCGGATGAAGGAAATGGGTCTGGATGGCGGCCGCGCCGGATATTCGCTCAAGGCCCTGGAGAAACTCAGCAAGGCCATGCAGGCAGAGGGCATCGACGAGTACGGCGCGATCGCAAAATGCTACCCACCCCCCGCCGTCGATCAGAAACCCAAAGCGCAACTGCCACAAGCAAAACCCACCGGCAACGTGGTGGTGGACGTGGCCTTGCGCCAGGTCTGGCGAGCGGTCAATGAGGCCATCGACCGGCTCGGCGAGCCGCCTGCCCAGTGCATCGTCGAGCTGACGCGCGACATGGCGCTCGGCATCAAGGCCCGAAACGAGATCGAAGCCAAGATCGACCGCAACCGCAGGGAGCGCGAAAACGCCAGGAAGGCCATAGCCGCCGCAGGGGAAACGCCATCGGACAAAAAAGTGCTGCGCTACCTCCTGTGGAGCCAGCTCGATCAGAAATACTGCCCCTACTGCGATAAGCAAATCAATAATTTGGAAGCCGCGCTGGACGGCAACCAGACCCACATCGACCACATCCTGCCGCGCTCGCTCACCCGGGTGGGCAGGCAGCGCGCTCACCTCGTGCTGGCCCATCGTTCCTGCAACGACGAAAAAGGCGACCGCACCCCTTTCCAGGCCTTTGGCCACAATGCGGAACGCTGGAATGTCATCAAACACCGCGCCTCGGTGCTGGAACACAACCGGCAACGGGCCAAGGCCCGCCTGCTCCTGATGGAGGAATCCGAAGAAGAAGTGCTGGACGACAAGGCCATCGCCGATTTCAGCGAGCGCCAGTTCATCGAGACTTCGTGGATCGCCAAGCTGACTGCGCAGTGGCTGCGCGACATCTGTCCCGACGTGGCGGTTTCCCGCGGCGAGCTCACCGCGCAACTGCGCCGCGCCTGGAAGCTCGATACCGTCGTGCCGCAGGCGCGGTTGGAGGCGGGACTGCCGGTCCTGGACGAAGAGGGCAAGCCCATTTCGGAGGAAGAATTCGTCCGTTACCGGCCTTATTGGGAGGGGCACAGCGGCCCGAACGTGGAGCTAACCGACCGCCGGCCGGACAAGCGCCTGGATCACCGGCATCACCTCATCGATGCCTTGGTGATCGCGCAGACCGACCGCAGCCTCTACCAACAGATGGCGCGCCAATACAAGGCAATCCGCGAACGACAGCGTGAGGGCGTGCCTGTCAGGCTGCGGTATTTTCCGGCGCCGCCGATTGACAAGGTGCGGGAGCGGGCACTGGAGATCGTGCGCAACGCAAACATCCATCACAAACCGGACCGCTATCCCAGCGGGGCGTTTTTTCAGCAAACCGCCTACCGCAAGATACTGTCAGACGACGGCAAGGTGCGACTCGCCTCGCGCGTCGAAGTACACGGCCTGGCCGACACAAAAGGCTCCCTGGAAAAAACACGTAAAAATATCGCCGACATCATCAGCAAGGATACGAGAGACATCGTCTCGAAGGCATTCGAGGCACGCATCGCCGAAGGCAAGGCCGTCAAACAGGCACTTTCGGAACCCATTCTCGACCCGCGCTATGAAACGGTCATCAAGCGGGTTACGGTCTGGCTGCGCAGCGGGCGCGGCTACGCGGGTGAAGACGCGGTGACCAGAATCGAGCACATGGGCCGTTCAGGCGGGAGGCTGCCACTTTACAAATACCTGCCCCACGATGGCTACGCCTTCATCGCGATAAGTTGTGAAGGTGGCCGCTGGGCAAAGGCGGAATCCGTGCGCCCCGTTCACGCCAATGCCGCGCGTTTCTGGAAAGAAGGGATCGTGCGGATTTTTCGGGGCGACACCCTGCTCGACCCCAAAGATGGGGCACGCTACCTGGTTCATCAGATTCTCGCCGATGGCGCAGTGCGAATCGCGCCCCTGACGGAAGCGCGCACCTGGCTGCAAATCGGCAGCGAGGGAGGGGCAAGAACACTGACGGAAAGCAGCCTGCTCAAATTGCAACTGGGGTGACCGTTGGCTGCCGACCGCATCCTCCTGATCG
>DDKN01000093.1:1756-21460 GCA_002339725.1 Thiobacillus sp. UBA2597 | reverse complement strand
CACCTAGACCACCTCGTCGATGTGGCTGCCAAGATCGCCCGCGCGGCGCGGGGCGAGGCGACGATCCTGGCCGGTGCGGGTGTCGAGCAGGGTCGCCTGCTCGGTCTGGCGCCGGGTCATCTGGCGCCGGTCATCGCCGCTGCGCCGTTCCTCGGAGCGTTCTTCCCGGGTCGGTGACTCGCCGCCCGGGCGGCGTTTTTCCGGATAGACCTGGCGCGCGCCGGCGTGCGGCGCGATCGCCCGGGCCGGTGTCACCGCATCGGGCTGTCGAATCCGATAGCGGTCTTCCGGGACCGCCACCGGCGGAATCGCATCACCAGGCAGGCGCATCTTTTTCTCCCACACGCTGTCACGCCGTTACTTCCAGTATCGACCCCATCGGCGAAAACTTAAGCGGTCGAGTCGAGCCGGCTTAAGTCAGCAGCGATGGCAACAGCCAGGTCGGCTGCGGCTGGTCGGCGCCGAGCGCATCGCGACCGACCACGCCGCCCAGGACCAGGGCCGAATCGATGCCGAAGTCGTTGGCGCCGCGGATGTCGGTCTCCAGCTGGTCGCCGATCATCACCATGGCGCGGCTGCCGGCGCGGCGGGCAGCCTCTTCGAAGATGGCGGCATAGGGCTTGCCCAATCGGGCGAAGCGCAACCCGGGCCGGTTGGGATAGCGCAGGGCCAGCGCCGCCTCGATCACCAGGGCGATACTGCCCGAGGTGATGCCGAAGCCGCGCCCGGTCGGAAACATCAGGTCCGGGTTGGGCAGCACCATGGCCGGCGGCCGGCCCGCCTCGATCCTTTCGATCAGCCGGGAGAGGGTGTCGTCCACCGTCTCCAGAAAGGGGAAACCCGACTGGTCGCACACCACCAGGACATCGAACGGCTCATCCAATCCGACCACCCGCCCGCCGGCGAGTTCCACATAGCGCAGGCTGTCGGCCGGGCCGAGCACCCGGCAGCGCCGGCCGACCAGCCCCTGGGCCTGGAAGTGTGCGGGCAGCAGCGCAGCCGAGGTGATGATGCGCTCGGGCGGGATCGCCAGGCCGAAGCCCTGATAGCGCAGGGCCGCATGCTCCGGCAGCCGGGCCGCGCCGTTGGTCAGCATGTAATAGGCCTGGCCGCTGCGGTTGAGCCGATCGATGAGTTCGCACGCCCCGGGCAAGGGGCCATCGAGCGTGACCAGGACGCCATAGGCGTCAAGCAGGATGACCTCATAACGGTCCAACAGCTCGGCCAGGCCGATGCGGGGCGGTTCGCTCATGGGCTGTATGCACGGTGCAAATGCAAAGCATCATTTTGCCAGGCCCGGCCGGCTCCGGGTTTGCGCCCGGCCGGCGCTGTGTTAGCTTGACACCGAGGAGCGCAGGCCGCCTGCCTGCCACGGAGAAGACCGCTGAATACACGCCACCTGTTATCCGGCCTGGCCGGCAGCCTGTTCTTGCTCGCCGCGCTGGCCGCCCGCGCCGAAGCGCCGCTGGAACCGGGTTTCATCGCCTGGCTCGAGGGCGTGCAGGACGAGGCCCTGCGCCGTGGTATCTCGCCGCGGACCTGGCAGGCCGTCCAGCCCGGCCTGCGCCCGATCGAGCGCGTGCTCGAACTGGACCAGAAGCAACCCGAATTCGTCGACACCTTCTGGAATTATCTCGATGCCCGGGTGAACCCGCGCCGCATCGCCGATGGGGAAAAGCTGCTGGCCAAGCACCGCGGGCTGTTGCAGAAGATCGAAGCTGAATACGGCGTGCCCGCCCCGGTGCTGGTCGCCTTCTGGGGCCTGGAGACCCATTACGGCAAATTCACCGGCCGCTTCCCGGTCACCGCGGCCCTGGCCACCCTGGCCTATGACGCGCGCCGCACCCGTTTCTTCCGCAATGAGCTGCTCGATGCCCTGGCCATTCTGGAGGCCGGCCATATCCCACCCCAGCACATGCTTGGTTCCTGGGCCGGGGCCATGGGCCAGATCCAGTTCATGCCCTCCACCTTCCTGCGCCATGCGGTGGATGGGGACGGCGACGGGCGCAAGGACATCTGGGGTTCACTCGACGATGCCTTCGCCTCGGCCGCCAATTATCTGCGTGCCAACGGCTGGCAGCCGGGCCTGGCCTGGGGTCAGGCGGTGCGTTTGCCGGACGATTTTCCCTGGCACCTGGCCCGGCTGGACGTGAAAAAAACCTGGCCGGAATGGGCCAGTCTCGGCGTGCAGCCGATGGAGGGCGCCCCCCTGCCCGAGGGCGGACAGCCGGCCAGCATTCTCCTGCCCCAGGGCCATGCCGGCCCGGCCTTTCTGGTCTACGCCAATTTCGAGGTGATGCTGAGCTGGAACCGCTCGGTGAACTATGTGTTGGCGGTGGGCCACCTGGCCGACCGCTTGAGCGGCGGACCGGAACTGACGCACGGGCGCGCGGCCGACAATCGCCGGCTTAGCCGCGAGCAGGCCATCGAGTTGCAACAGCGTTTACTCGAGCTCGGGCTCAATGTCGGCGCAACCGATGGCGTGCTCGGCACGCGCACGCGCGATGCCATCCGCGCCTATCAGCGCTCGGCCAGCCTGCCGGCCGACGGCTATCCTTCCCTGCCCCTGCTGGAACGCTTGCGCGCCGGGGCCGGCCCGGGCACCAGCCAGGCCGCCCTGCCGACCAGCGACACCCCACTCTAGATCAGATAGCGCCGCCGGCCGGATTCCGTCGGCTGCAGTCGCTCGCGCAGCCAGGCCTCGGCGCTCACGGCGTCCATGGGCCTGGCGAAGTAATAGCCCTGGCCTTCGTCACAGCCCAAAGGCAACAGGGCCTGCAACTGCGCCTCCGACTCGACCCCCTCGGCCACCACGGTCAGGCCCAGGGTACGGCCGAGCGAAACGATGGCGCTGGCGATGGCCATGTCTTCCGGATCGGTCAGGATGTCGCGCACGAAGGAGCGATCGATCTTCAGCACCAGAATGGGCAGGCGCTTGAGATAACTCATCGAGGAAAAGCCGGTGCCGAAGTCGTCGATGGCGATGCGCATGCCCAGTTCCTCCAGGGCGCCGAAGGTCGTCATGATCCGGTCCGACTGCTCGAGCAGCAGGTTCTCGGTGATCTCCAGCTCGAGCCAGCGCGGCTCCAGATGGTAGGTCTCCAGGCAGCGGGCGACGTGGTCGGCCAGGCCGGTATCCCAGAATTGGCGCGACGACACGTTCACCGCGACGCCGACCCGCAGGCCCTGGTCGTGCCAGGCGCGCACCTGGGCGCAGGCCTTTTCCATCAGCCACTTGCCCACCGGCACGATGAGGCCGGTGTCTTCCAGGGCCGAGACGAAATCGCCCGGCGACATGTAGTCGTGACCGGGCCGGTCCCAGCGCAGCAGGGCCTCGAGCGAGGTCGGCAGGCCCGACGGCAGGCTCACCCGCGGCTGGTAATGCACGGTGAACTCGTCGTTCTCCAGGGCCTGGCGCAAGGCGCGTTCCAGGCTGACGCGCTGCATGACCTTGGTCGCCATCTCGGCGGTGAAGAACTGATAATTGGACCGGCCGCGCTCCTTGGCCCGATACATGGCGGTATCGGCCGCGCGGAACAGGTCGTCGATGCTGTCGGCATCGTTCGGATAGATGGCAATGCCGACGCTGCAGCCCAGGAAGACCTCGTGCCGCTCGACCTGGAACGGCTGGGAGAAGGCCTCGACGATGGCGGCGGCGCGGGCCGACACCTCATCGATCTGGCTCATGCCCTCGAACAGGATGATGAATTCGTCGCCGCCCAGGCGGGCGATGGTGTCGCCCTGGCGCACCAGCTTGCTCAGGCGCTCAGCGGCGTGCCGCAGGGCCTGGTCGCCCACCGCATGGCCCAGGGTGTCGTTCACGTCCTTGAAGTTGTCGAGGTCGAGGAACATCACCGGCACGATCTGCTTGCTGCGCTGGGACTTGGCGATGGCCTGCTCCAGCCGGTCGCGAAACAGCATGCGGTTGGGCAGGCCGGTGAGCACGTCGTGATAGGCCAGGTGGTACAGGCGCTCCTGGGTCTCGACCAGGTGGGTGGCATCCCGGCTGGTCGAGATGAAGTGGGTGATCTCGCCCTTGCCGTCGGTCACCGGCGAAATGGTCTCTTCCTGATGGTAGAGCTCGCCGTTCTTGCGCCGGTTGATGAAGGTGGCGAAGAAGGAGCGGCCCGACAGCACGGTCTGCCAGAGGTCGCGGTAGAACGCCGGGTCGTGGCTGCCGCTATGGATCAGGCGCGGGTTTTGCCCGATCAGCTCGGCCTGGCTGTAGCCGGTCATCTTCTCGAACGCCGGGTTGGCATATTCGATGGTGCCCGTGCGGTCGGTGATCAGCACCGCTTCGGCCGACTGCTCGATGGCGCGGGTGAGTTGGCGCATGCGGTCTTCGGTGCTGCGCGATTCGGTGATGTCGCTGGCGATGCCGGTGATGCGCTGCAGGCGGCCGCGCCGGTCGCGCACCGGATAGGCCCAGGCCGAGATCCAACGGAGGCTGCCGTCGGCGCGGACGATGCGGAAATCGGGCAGATGCAGCGGCTCGGTCAGCTGCGCGGGATCCTGGGCGATGGCGGCGGCCACAAGCGGACGATCGCTTGGATGCAAGGCTTCCAGCCAGGCCCGGGGGGATTCGAGCAAACTGTCGCGTGACTGCCCCCAGACGGTTTCATAGGCCGGGCTGACATAGTGCACCCGCTGCCAATCCGGTGACCATACCCAGAACACCTGGGGCATGTAGTTCACCAGCATGCGGAAGCAATGGGCGCTCTCTTTATAAGTGCGGGGATGATCCAGCCCGAGCTGGCTGCGGTAGCGCGCGACCACAAGCGGATCGGTCAGACGACGCCACAACTGGGCAAACAAATTCATCGTTACCGCTGGCTCCACCATCCAAGATTCGTCATCGGCCATGCCGGGTTGTTATTGTTGGCACAGCCCTGTAATGTGGTCGTGCAGTTTATCCCCGATGCCACCCGGTTGACCACCCGAATGCTCGGGGCATCCGGGGTTAATTCTTTGTATAACAATAATTTACAGGATTTGCTAATGCTCGAAGGACTGGTCTGCTGGAAATGCGGGGCAAGGCTCGATGACGTGCCCCAGCCCCTGTCGCGTCGGGCCGAGTGCCCGGCCTGCCGGGCCGAATTGCACGTCTGCCGCCTGTGCCGGCATTACGACCCGGCCAAGGCCAGGCAGTGTCGGGAACCGCTGGCCGAGGCGGTGAAGGACAAGACGCGGGCCAATTTCTGCGACTGGTTCCAGCCCCGGCCCGGCGCCTATGCCGCGCCGGCGCCGTCGGCCGGCGCCCGGGCCGAACTTAATGCCCTGTTCGGCGGCGATGCCAGCGTACCGGGCGAACCCGATGCCACCCGGCGCGCGCTGGACGACCTCTTCGGTGGCAACAAGGATTAGTTTTTCAAACGGTCGGAAAACCTGGCCCGGAACTTGGCCAGCTTGGGTGCGATCACCACCCGGCAATAACCCTGGTCGGGATGCCGGCGGTAATACTGGCGGTGATAGCCTTCCGCCGGCCAGAAGGTCGCAGCCGGCGTCACCTCGGTGACGATGGGCTGCCCGAACATGCGCGCCTCGGTGAGCTCTGCAATCAGCTGCCGCGCCGTCGCGGCCTGCGCCTCGCTGTGATGGAAGATGGCCGAGCGGTACTGGGTGCCGCGATCGTTGCCCTGACGGTTGAGCGTGGTCGGGTCGTGGATGGCGAAGAACACCTCCAGGATCTCCCGGTAGCTGATCTGCGCCGGATCGAACTGCAATTGCACCACCTCGGCATGGCCGGTCTCGCCGCTGCACACCGCCTCGTAGGTCGGGTGATCGAGGCTGCCTCCCATGTAGCCGGACTCGACCGCGTTCACCCCCTGCACTTGTTCGTACACCGCCTCCAAACACCAGAAGCAGCCGCCGGCCAACGTCGCTGTCTCAAGCATCGCCGATGCCTCCGAGACAGACATATTTTTCTTCCAAATATTCCTCGATGCCGGCGTGTCCGCCCTCGCGCCCCAGGCCCGAGGCCTTGACCCCGCCGAAGGGTGCCACCTCGGTCGAGATGACGCCGGCGTTGACGCCGACCATGCCGAACTCCAGCGCTTCGAACACCCGCCAGATGCGGGCGGCGTCGCGCGCATAGAAGTAGGCGGCCAGGCCGGATTCGGTGGCGTTGGCCAACTCGATCGCCTCGGCCTCGGTGTGAAACCGCAGGAGCGGGGCGACCGGACCGAAGGTCTCTTCCTGGCACACCCGCATGTCCGGCGTCACGTCCGCCAGCAGCGTCGGCTCGAAGAAACTGCCGCCCAGGGCATGGCGCTTGCCGCCGCACACCACGCGGGCACCCCGCGCCGTGGCATCGGCGATCTGGGCCTCGACCTTTTCCAGCGCCGCCGCATTGATCAGTGGGCCCAGGTTCACGCCGTCCTCCATGCCGTCGCCCACCTTGAGTCGGCTCACCGCCGCTGCCAGCTTTTCGACGAAGGCCTCATAAATGCCGTCCTGGACCAGAAGGCGGTTGGCGCAGACGCAGGTCTGGCCGGTATTGCGGTATTTCGAGGCGAGGGCACCCTCCACCGCGAGCTCGAGGTCGGCGTCATCGAACACGATGAAGGGCGCGTTGCCGCCCAGCTCCAGCGCCACCTTCTTCACCGTGCCGGCGCAGGCCGCCATCAGGCGCTTGCCGGTCTCGGTCGAGCCGGTGAACGAGAGCAGGCGCACCGTCGGATTGGCGGTCAGTTCCGCGCCGATCGCCTCGGCCGGGCCGGTCACCACATTGAGCACCCCGGGCGGCAGGCCGGCGCGTTCGGCCAGCTCGGCCAGGGCCAGGGCGGAGAACGGGGTCTGCGAGGCCGGCTTGGCCACCACGCTGCAACCGGCCGCGATGGCCGCGCCGGCCTTGCGCGTGAGCATGGCCGAAGGGAAGTTCCAGGGCGTGATCGCGGCGCAGACCCCGACCGGCTGCTTCAGGGTGAGCAGGCGGCGCCCGGACCAGGGCGAGGCGAGCAGCGCACCTTCCACCCGCTTGGCCTCCTCGGCGAACCATTCGAGAAAGCCGGCGGCATAGGCGATCTCGCCGCGCGCCTCGGCCAGGGGCTTGCCCTGCTCGCTGGTGAGGATGCGCGCCAGGTCTTCCTGATGCGCCAGCATCAGGTCGTGCCAGCGCCGCAGCACCTGGGCGCGCTCCTTGGCCAGGCGCTTGCGCCAGGGGCCGAAGGCCGCCTGGGCCGCCTCGATCGCGCGCCGGGTTTCGACCTTGCCCATGGCCGGCACCTCGCCCAGCAGGACCCCGGTGGCCGGGTTATGCACCGCCAGCCGGCCGCCGTGCTCGGCCGTCTGCCAGCGCCCGTCGATATACGCCGCCTGCCGGAACAGGCCGGCATCGCTCAAATTCAGCATGTCTGGTGACTCCTGTACCACACTAGGTTCCGATCAGACCCGCATTGCGAAGAAAGGCCTCGACCGCACCGACCAAACCCGGCGCTTCCACTTCCTCATACTCGTAGCGGGCGCGCACGATGGGCTTGTCGATCCTGATCAGGGCCGCCAGGTCGATCGGCGTGGCCGCGATCACGACATCCGACTCGGCCCGTCTCAAGGTTTCCGCCAGATCCTCCAACTGTGCAGCCGAGTAACCCAGGGCCGGCAGCACGCGGCCCAGGTGCGGATAGCGCGCATACGCCGCCGCGATCTCGGGCGCCGCCCAGGGCCGCGGGTCGATGATCTCGGCACCGGCCTCACGCGCCGCCAGGAACCCCGCGCCATAGGGCATGCCGCCGTGGGTGACGCTGGGGCCGTCCTCCACCACGACGACGCGTTTGCCGCGCACGGCCGCCGCATCGTCCAGCTGGATGCGCGAGGCGGCGCGCACGACGACGGCCTTCGGATTGAGGCGCCGCAGGTTGGCCTCGACCGTGGCCAGGGCGGCCGGCTCGGCCGTGTTGGTCTTCATGATCAGGCCCACGTCGGCCATGCGCAGCACCGCCTCGCCCGGATGATGCGTGAGTTCATGGCCGGGCCGCAGCGGATCGATGAGCACGATGTGCAGGTCGGGCTTGAGAAACGGGAAGTCGTTGTTGCCGCCCTCCCAGAGCAAAAGATCGGCCTCGGCCGCAGCCGCCTCGACGATGCGACGGTAATCGACCCCGGCATAGACCACGTGACCGAGCGCGAGGTGCGGCTCGTATTCCTCGCGCTCCTCCACCGTGCAGCGGGCGGCATCGAGATCGGCCCGGCTGGCGAAGCGCTGCACCGCCTCGGCCGCCAGATCGCCGTAGGGCATGGGGTGACGCAGCACCGCCACGCGCAAGCCCCGTTGGCCCAGCCAATGCGACAGATAGCGCGAAGTCTGCGACTTGCCGCAGCCGGTGCGCACCGCACTGATGGCGATGACCGGCCGGCCGGCCTTGATCTGGGTGCGCTCGGGCCCGAGCAGGCAAAAATCGGCGCCGCAGGCCAGGGCGCGCGAGGCCAGGTGCATCACGTGCTCATGCGGCACGTCGCTGTAGGCGAACACCACCTGGTCGATGCGCTCGCGCCGGCAGACCGCCTCCAGCTCGGCCTCGTCGACGATGGGAATGCCCTGCGGATAGCGCGGCCCGGCCAGGCTGGCCGGATAGCGCCGGCCGGCGATGCCGGGGATCTGCGCCGCAGTGAAGGCAACCACCTCGACCGCCGGGTCGTCGCGGTAGACCAGGTTGAAGTTGTGAAAATCGCGCCCGGCGGCGCCCAGGATGACGATGCGGCGCGGTGTCGGCATGGCCATGATTCACACCTTCCTGACGCCGTCCGGCAGATGCCGCACCAGGGTCTGGGCGAGCCCGGTCATGGTCTCGAGATAAGGCGTACGCTTGCGCCAGATCAGGGCGATCACGCGGCCGGCGCCCGAGCCGGCCAGGGGCTTGATCGCGATGTTCGGCTGGCTCGGCGCATTGCAGGCCAGGCGCGGCAGCAGGGTGACGCCGATGCCCATGCCCACCATCTGGCGCAGCGTCTCCAGGCTGGTGGCGCGCACCTCCTCGCTGGCCAGGCCCTGCAGGCCGCACACCGCGAGGGCCTGGTCGCGCAGACAATGTCCCTCTTCCAGGAGCAGCAGGTTGGCCCGGCTCAATTCCTCCAGGCTGATCCTGGCCTTCCTGGCCAGCGCATGCTCGGCCGGCACCGCCGCCAGAAACGGCTCGTGGAACAGGGGGGCCACCGTCAGCCCCTCTTCCTCGATCGGCAGGGCGAGCAGGCCGGCATCGAGCTTGCCCGCGTGCAACTGATCGAGCAATTGGGGCGTCATCACCTCGCGCAACAGCAGGCGCAGCTTGGGATGTGCCGCACGCACCTGCATCAGGGCATGAGGCAGGTAATAGGGGCCAAGGGTGGGGATGACGCCGATTTGTACCGTGCGGTCCATGGGGTCGCCGGCATATTTGGCCAGTTCGCGGATGCGGTCGGCCTCCTGCAGGATGAGCCGGGCCGATTCCACGATCTCGCGCCCGATCGGGGTCGGGGTCACCCGTTTCAGGCTGCGATCGAACAGGATGATGCCGAGGTAATCCTCCAGCTTTTTCAAGCCGGTGGACAGGGTGGACTGGCTGACGAAACAGGCCTCGGCCGCCTGCCCGAAGTGGCCGGTGTCGGCCAGTGCCACCAGATAACGCAGTTCCTGCAGGGTCATGACATTTTATTGAAATTATCAATCGTTACATTCTAGACAATTCATTGGCTTGAACAAGCGCCAACGCCCTAAGCTGTCGGCAACCACCTGTCCGGACGGGGCGACCGGCCACCGGTCCGAGGCAGGGTTCACATCCAGGAGCAGATCATGAATACTCGAACCTGGCAGCGTTGGCAGCGCAGCATCGTGCATGTGCTGACCGTGTTTGGCCTGGGCCTGGCCGGCGTCACCGCCGGCGGCGAAGACTGGCCCGCCGGCTAGGCCGGCCGTGCAGCGACGCTGAACCGCGACAAACGACAAAACATTGGTGGAGAAATTCGGCGTGGAAGACACCGTCCATTCGAAGCAGATGAAGCCGTCTTTGCCGGCGCAGCGGCCGGAACCCCCCGCGGTCCTGCGTGATCTCGCCGCCGAGGGCGGCGTCCGCTTCAACGGCGATGCCCCGTGGGACATCCAGGTCTATGACGAACGGCTCTATCGGCGCCTCCTGCTTCATGGCTCGCTCGGCTTCGGCGAGGCCTACATGGATGGCTGGTGGGACTGCCTCAGCCTGGACCAGATGTTTACCCGGCTGCTCTCGATCGACGCCGACGAAAAGATCGTCGGCTGGGCCCGGGTGCGCCTGCTGGCCGATGTCCTGCGCCATCGCCTGTTCAACCTGCAATCCGACCGCCGCGCCTATCAGGTCGGCGAGCAGCACTACGACATCGGCAACGACGTGTTCGAGGCCATGCTCGACCCCACCATGAGCTATTCCTGCGCCTATTGGCACAATGCGGCCGATCTGGCCGAGGCCCAGCGCAACAAGCTCGATCTGATCTGCCGCAAGCTGGAGTTGCGCCCGGGCGAGCGCCTGCTCGAGATCGGCTGCGGCTGGGGCGGCCTGGCGCGCTATGCCGCCGAGCGTTACGGTGTCGAGGTGCTCGGCATCACGGTGTCCAGGGAACAGCAGAAACTCGCGCAGCAACGCTGTGCCAACCTGCCGGTCACCATCGAGCTGGTCGATTACCGCAAGCTCACCGGACAGTTCGACAAGGTGGTTTCGGTCGGCATGTTCGAGCACGTCGGGCCCAAAAACTATCCCATCTACTTCGACACGGTGCTGCGGGTGCTGAAGGACGACGGTCTGTTCCTGCTGCATACCATCGGCAACCACGTCACCTCGCCCAAGACCGATCCCTGGATCGACAAATACATCTTCCCCAACGGCAAGCTGCCCTCGGCCAAGGAACTGGCCACGGTGCTGGAAGGCCGCTTCCTGATCGAGGACTGGCACAACTTCGGTCCGGACTACGACCGCACCCTGATGGCGTGGTGGGAAAATTTCGACCGCGCCTGGCCCCGCCTGCAAGGCAAATACGACGAGCGCTTCTACCGCATGTGGAAATACTACCTGCTCTGCTGCGCCGGCTATTTCCGCTCGCGCCAGGGCCAGCTCTGGCAGCTGGTGCTGAGCAAGCGCAGCCGCTCGCGGGTGTATCGCTCGGTGCGCTGAGGCCGTGCTCATGGACGGCGCCACCCCAGACCCGACCAGCCCCCGGCTGCGTCCGGCCCATGCCGCCGATCTGGGCGCCGTGAATGCGCTGATCGAACGCGCGGTGATGACCTGGCAACTGCCCGAGCGGGTCAAGCGCCTCGCCCTGCCCAGTTACCGCTACACCGAGCACGATCTCGAGCACCTGACCCTGGTGGTGAGCGAGCACGCCGGCCAGGGCATCGTCGGCGTCGCCGCCTGGGAGCCGGCCAATCCCCAGGACCTGGCGCCAGGTCAAAGCGGCCTGTTGCTGCACGGCCTTTATGTCGATCCGGCACGGCAGCGTCAGGGTATCGGCCGCCGGCTGCTCGCCGCCGCCATTGGCGCCGCCCACGCCCGGGGCTACCATGGGGTCCTGGTCAAGGCCCAGGCCGATGCCGCACCCTTTTTCCTGAAACAAGGTCTGCAGCCGGTCGCCGCCAACGATCCGGCGCGCGATTATCCCCATCGCTACTGGGCCGCGAGCCGGCCATTGATCTAAATGATCGATCGATAACTTAAATTATTTTCATTTTATAAAAAACCGGATTTGGGCTGTAATGGCATCGAGACCTGCGCCGGCGCCATTTGCTTGGTACTGGCGCCGTTCCGCTAATATGGGACAGGAGCCTGACGATGACATTCAGCCTTTATTGCAGCGACCCGATTGGGCATGACGCACGCGCGGCCGAACGGCTGCAAGCCGCTGCCCGCCGCGTGATGGAACCCAAGACCGACAGCCCCGGTCACTCGCCCCTGAGCGACGGCGACGAGCAAGCCGCGATCGGGATCGGTTGAGACATTTTGAGGCGCGCCATGGAACTGGCCAACAAACCCCTCAGCAGCTGGCGTGCGACCTGGTCGGCCCATGCCCAGGCCCACCCCTACACCAGCGTGGGACTGGCCCTGGCCCTGCTGGCCATGGTCTGGCTTTTGGCCAGCAGCGCTTATCATGTCGCGACCGGCGCCGCCGATGCCGCCTTGCGCCTGGGCCTGCTGGGTGGCCTGGCCGGCCTCGGCGCCACCGCCCTGGGCGCCCTGCCCGCCCTCATCCTGCGCGGCCTGTCCCACCGCACCGAGGACACCATGCTCGGGCTGGCCGCCGGCATGATGCTGGCCGCCAGTTCCTTCTCCCTCATATTGCCCGGCCTGGATGCTGGCATGGCGATCACCGGCAATGGCACGCTCGCTGCGCTGACCGTGGTGCTCGGTCTTGGCCTCGGGGTGCTGCTCATGCTCGGTCTGGACAACTTCACCCCGCACGAACATGCCCATGGCGGGCCCTGCGGCGCCGGCTGCGAGCGCCTGGACAAGATCTGGCTGTTCGTCTTCGCAATCGCCCTGCACAACCTGCCCGAGGGCATGGCGATCGGCGTCTCCTTCGCCAAGGGCGATCTTTCCGTCGGGCTGCCGCTGACCACGGCGATTGCCATCCAGGACATCCCGGAAGGCCTGGCCGTGGCCATGGCCCTGCGTGCAGCCGGCCTCACCCCGCTCAATGCCGTGCTGATCGCCGCCGCCAGCGGACTGATGGAACCGATTGGTGCCCTGCTCGGCATCGGTCTGACCAGCGGCATGGCGCTGGCCTACCCGATCGGCATGGGCCTCGCCGCCGGGGCCATGATCTTCGTGGTCTCGCACGAAGTGATTCCCGAGACCCACCGCAACGGCCACCAGACGGCGGCCACCCTCGGGCTCATGGCCGGCTTCGCGGTGATGATGGTGCTCGACACCACGCTCGGCTGATTTTTTTCTGCAACCACAAGGAAAGGAGCACGTTATGACCATCGATATCGGCATCAGCGACAAGGACCGGGCCAAGATCGCAGAAGCGCTGTCCAGGATGCTGGCGGACAGCTATCTGCTCTATCTCAAGACCCACAACTTCCACTGGAACGTCACCGGCCCCATGTTCCAGACCCTGCACAGCATGTTCATGGTGCAGTACACGGAACAGTGGAACGCCCTGGACCTGATCGCCGAGCGCATCCGCGCCCTGGGCCATCCTGCGCCGGGTTCCTACAAGCGCTATGCCCAGCTCTCCAGCATCAAGGAAGAGGAAGGCGTGCCCACGGCCACCGAGATGATCCGGCAGCTGGTGGCCGGCCAGGAGGCGGTGGCCCGCACCGCGCGCGCCGCCTTCAAGGTGGCCGAGGCCGCCAACGACCAGCCCACGGCCGACCTGCTCACCCAGCGCATGGAGGTGCACGAGAAGAATGCCTGGATGCTGCGTTCGCTCCTGGAAGACGAGGGTTCGGCCAAGGGCAGGAAGGGCCGCAAATAATCGCCGACTCAGCCGGGCGGCAGCGCCGCCAGGCTTTCCTGTGCGATCTCGCGCACCTCGGCATCCGGGTCATCCAGGCGGGGTTCCAGATAGGCGCGGGCTGCCGGGCTGCCGGTGAGGCTGAGGTAATGGCAGGCATCGGCCCGCACGCGGGCGTCGGCATGGCGGCTGAGTTCGCCCAGCTGCCCGATCAGGGCCTGCAGCGCCGGCTGGCCGGCGAACTCCTCCAGCACCATGCCGGCGCCGATGCGCACGTTCAGGCTGGCCTCGGGGTTGGCGATGATGGGCAGCACGGCCGCCAGGCGCGCGGGTTGGGCGCGCAACTGTTCGATCGCCCGCTCGGCCTGGCCCTGCTTGAGCAGATGATGGAAATAATCGGCCCAACCGGCCTCGCTCGAGGCGCGCTCGGCCCAGGCCTTGAGTTCGCCCGCGCTCAGGGCGCCGGTGAATTCGAACTCGCCCAGACGCAGCCAGGGCACGCTGCGCACGCCATAAGCCCGGGCGCGTTCCGGATGCCGCTCCAGATTCACCACCGTCAGTTGACCGATCGCGCCCTGCTTGACCAGCTCGCTCAGGGCGGCAAGCACGGCGGCGCAGTGCGGGCAGTGGGTGGCGATCAACAGGGTGGCGTCGGGTGCCGGATTCGGGGATGACATGACAAACTCCATCGAGTCGCGCTAGGCTAACCCAGCCCGGCCTGGTCGCAAAGCCGGTGGCCTCACACGACAAGGAGCCTTCATGCCCGATGTGAACCTGCTCACGCCCCTGCAACTCGGCCCGATCACGCTCAAAAACCGTCTGGTCATGGCCCCGCTCACCCGCTGCCGGGCCCAACGCGACGGCGTGCCCACGCCGATCATGGCCGAGTATTACGGCCAGCGCGCCAGCGCCGGCCTGATCATCAGCGAGGCGACGCCGGTGTCGGCCATGGGCGTAGGCTATCCCTTCACCCCCGGCATCTGGAACGAGGCGCAGATCGCGGGCTGGCGCCCCATCACCGAGGCGGTGCACGCGAAAGGCGGTCGCATCTTCATGCAGCTTTGGCATGTCGGCCGCATCTCGCACCCCTCCCTGCTGCCGAACGGCGCCACCCCAGTCGCCCCCTCCGCCATCGCACCGGCCGGTGAGGTCTACACCTATGACGGGCCGCATCCCTATGTCACGCCGCGCGCGCTCGAACTGGCCGAGCTGCCCGGCATCGTCGAGGAATACCGCCAGGGGGCGCGCAATGCCCTGGCCGCCGGCTTCGACGGGGTCGAGGTGCACGGCGCCAACGGCTACCTGCTCGACCAGTTCCTGCGCGATGGCAGCAACCGGCGCACCGATGCCTACGGCGGCAGCATCGACAACCGCGCCCGCCTGCTCCTGGAAGTGCTCGAGGCGGTGTGCTCGGTCTGGGGCAGCGACCGGGTGGGCGTGCGCCTGTCGCCGATCCAGCCTTTCAACGACATGCGCGACTCCAACCCCGAGGCCACCTTCAGCCGGGTGGTGCAGTTGCTCAACCCCTTGCAGCTCGCCTATCTGCACATCACCGAATTGGGCAAGGATGCGCCCGGCGCCGCCGGCCCGTTCTTCGACGTGAAAAAACTGCGCCGGCTCTGGCAGGGCATCTACATGACCAACCATGGCTACGACCCGGCCCGCGCCAATGCCGCGCTTGCCCAGGGCGAGGCCGATCTCATCGCCTTCGGCAGCCTTTACATCGCCAACCCCGACCTGGCCGAGCGCATCGCCGCCAACGCGCCGCTCAACACGCCCGATCCGGCCACCTTCTACACGGGCGGGCCCAAGGGCTACACTGACTACCCCTGCCTGAAATGAGCCAAACCGCCATGCGCCTCCTCCATCAATCCCTGCTGTTGCTCATCCTGGCCGTGCTGGCCGGCAGCGCCGCCGCCTCCCGCATCGAGCAGGAGGAAAAGGTCGACGCCGTGATCGAGGTGCTGCAAAAAGCCACGCAGATTCCGGAACAGGGCATCCCACCCCGGCTGCTGCAGGGTGCCCAGGGCATTGCGGTGATCCCCGGCGTGATCAAGGCCGGCTTCATGGTCGGCGGCAGTTACGGCAAGGGCCTGCTGGTGGTGCGTGACGCCCAGGGCCACTGGAGCCCGCCCCTGTTCGTCGCCCTCGCCGCCGGCAGCTTCGGCTGGCAGATCGGCGCCCAGTCGACCGATCTGGTGCTGGTGTTCAAGACCCGGCGCAGCATCGACGGCATTGTGCGCGGCACCTTCACCCTGGGCGCGGACGCCGCCATCGCGGCCGGCCCGATCGGGCGCCGGGGCGAGGCCGCGACCGACGCCGAGCTCAAGGCCGAGATCCTGTCCTATTCCCGCGCGCGCGGGCTGTTCGCCGGGCTGTCGCTGGAAGGCTCCAACATCGCGATCGACCACGATGCCAACGAGCGTTACTACGGCAAGGCCCTGCGCCCGGCGGAGATCCTGGAAGGCAAACAGGACCTGCCCGCCTCGAGCGCGCGCCTGCTCGAGGCCGTGCGTAAGGCGACGACCAGGAAGTAGCGTCAAGGCGCCACGCGCAGGCTGAAGGTCACCGGCCCGTCGTTGACCAGGGCCACCTGCATGTCGGCGCCGAATTCGCCGCTCGCCACCTCGGCGTGCTGCTGCCGGGCCCGGGCCAGCAGATACTCGAACAGGCGCTGCCCCTGCTCGGGCGAGGCCCCGGCGGAAAAACCCGGCCGGTTGCCGCGGCTGGTGTCGGCCACCAGGGTGAATTGCGACACCAGCAGCAGGCCGCCGCCGATGTCCCGGAGCGAGCGGTTCATTTTGCCCGCCGCGTCGGGAAACACCCGGTAGTTGAGCAGCCGTTCCAGCAGACGATCGGCCTGGGCCTCCCGATCGGCCTGCTCCACCCCGATCAGGACCAAGAGGCCGCGGTCGATCCGGCCGACTTCGCGCCCCTCCACCGTTACGCTCGCCTGCGTCACGCGTTGCAGCAATCCAATCATCCTGCGTGCACCGTTATACTCGTCGGATCATGAAATTTACCATCCTCCCGGTCACCCCCTATCAGCAGAACTGCTCCCTGATCTGGTGCGAGACCACCGGCCGCGCCGCCCTGATCGATCCGGGCGGCGAGATCGAGCGCCTGCTGGTTGCGGTCGAGCGCCAGGGTGTCATCCTGGAAAAACTGCTGCTCACCCACGGCCATCTCGACCACGTCGGTGCGGCGGGGCTGTTGCGCGAACGCCTGGGCCTGCCGATCGAGGGCCCGCATGCGGCCGATGCCTTTCTGTTCGATGCGCTGCCGCAGCAGAGCGCGATGTTCGGTTTCCCCCCGACCGAGGCCTTCCATCCCAACCGTTGGCTCAAGGAGGGCGACCGCGTCAGCCTCGGCAACGAAACGCTGGAAGTGATCCACTGCCCCGGCCATACCCCGGGCCATATCGTGTTCTTCCATCCCGGCGAGCGTCTGGCCTTCGTCGGCGATGTGCTGTTCAAGGGTTCGATCGGCCGCACCGATTTTCCGCGTGGCGACTACGACAGCCTGATCGCCTCCATTCGCAACAAGCTCTGGCCCCTGGGCGATGATGTCGCGTTCGTGCCCGGCCACGGTATGATGTCGAGTTTTGGCGCCGAACGACGGGACAACCCCTTCGTCGGCGACGCTGCCTGACAAATCTCGCACGCTCACATGCTGCCAACCGAATCGTTTTCCGCTGCCCTGTCCAGCTTCACCCTGATCGCCCTGGCCGAGATCGGCGACAAGAGTCAGCTCGTCTGCATGACCCTGGCGGCACGCTACCGGCACTGGCCGGTGTTGCTGGGCGCCGCGGCCGCCTTCGTGCTGCTGACAGGACTGGCCGTGCTGTTCGGGGCCGGCATCGCCGCCTGGGTGCCGGAGCGGCTCATGGCCGGGCTGGTGGCCGTGCTGTTCCTCGCCTTCGGCATCCGGGCCCTGCGCAACCCGGTGGAAGAGGATGGGGAGATCGTACTGGAGCGGCCGGGCCACGGCATCTTTTTCACCACCCTGGTTTTGATCGTGGTGGCGGAATTCGGCGACAAGACCCAAATCGCGGTGGCCGGCCTGGCCGGGCAATTCGCCCCGGTCTCGGTCTGGCTCGGCGCCACGACTGCCCTGGTTTTGGTCTCGGCCCTCGGCATCTGGGCCGGGCGCACCGTGCTGCAGCGCCTGCCGCTGCACTGGCTGCATCGCCTGGCCGGGGCGTTCTTCCTGCTGTTCGCCGCGCTGGCCGCCTGGCGCGCCTTCAGCGCCTGATCAGGGGCGCACGACCGGCTGCTTCTCGCCGATCCAGTGCATGATGCCGTCGCGCACGTTGTAGACCTGACGATAGCCCATTTCCTCGACCAGAAGCCGGGCCAGGACATCGGTCCGGTTGCCGGTGCGGCAGATCAGGATGACCGGCTGATCCGGCTTCACCTCGGCGCGGAAGCGCTGGAAGAACTCGGGCGTGGGCCGGCCGTTGGCATCGACGAAGGTGAGCAGGCGGCTGCCCTCGACCACGCCGGTCTGGCGCCATTCCTCGGGCCGGCGCACATCGTAGAGCGGCACGCCCTGTTTGAGCAGGGACTGCAACTGGGCATTGTCGATGTTGGTGTAGGGCGGCTCGGCACAGCCGCTCAGGGTTAGGGACAGGGCCAACCACAACATCATCCAGCGCAACATGGCTTCTCTCCGGTTCGCTGCGAATCGCACGCGTCAACGCCCCAGGGCGCGGCTCAGGGCATCGGCCATGGCACCGCCGGCCTTGGGCGCCTCTTTCGGCCGGGCCGGCCCCCGGCCACGCGCCGGGGCCGCCTGCTCCGGCTTGGCGACTGCATCGCCCAAACGCATGGTCAGCGCGATGCGGCGGCGCGCCAGATCGACCTCGACCACCCTCACCCGCACCACGTCGCCCGCCTTCACCACCTCGCGCGGGTCCTTGACGAAGCGATCGGCCAGGGCCGAGACATGGACCAGCCCGTCCTGGTGCACCCCGATGTCGACGAAGGCACCGAAGTTGGTGACGTTGGTCACCACGCCCTCGAGCTGCATGCCCGGTTGCAGATCCTTCAGGTCCTCGACGCCTTCCTTGAAAATGGCGGTCTTGAACGCCGGGCGCGGGTCGCGCCCCGGCTTTTCCAGTTCCTTCAGGATGTCGCGCACCGTGGGCAGGCCGAAGCGCTCATCGGTGTAGCGCGCCGGCTCCAGTTTTCTCAGAGTGGCGCCATCGCCGATCAGTTCCTTCACGCTTTTGTTGATGTCGGCCAGGATGCGCTCGACCACCGGATAGGACTCCGGGTGCACCGCCGAGGCATCGAGCGGATTGTCGCCGTTGACGATGCGCAGGAAACCGGCGGCCTGCTCGAAGGTCTTCGGGCCCAGGCGCGGCACGGCCTTGAGCGCCTCGCGATTGGGGAAGGGGCCGTGGGCATCGCGGTGGGCCACGATGTTGGCGGCCAGGCTGGCATTGAGGCCGGAGACCCGGGCCAGCAGAGGCACCGAGGCGGTGTTCACGTCGACCCCGACCGCGTTCACGCAGTCCTCGACCACGGCATCGAGCGACTGCGCCAGCTTCACCTGCGACACGTCGTGCTGGTACTGGCCGACGCCGATCGCCTTGGGCTCGATCTTGACCAGTTCGGCCAAGGGGTCCTGCAGGCGGCGCGCAATGGACACCGCGCCTCTGAGGCTGACATCGAGCTGGGGGAATTCGCGCGCGGCGAACTCCGAGGCCGAATAGACCGAGGCGCCGGCCTCGCTCACCACCACCTTGGTGAGATTGAGCTCGGGATGCCGGCGGATCAGATCGGCCGCCAGCTTGTCGGTCTCGCGCGAGGCGGTGCCGTTGCCGATGCTGATCAGCTCGACGCCGTGTTTGCGGGCCAGATGCGCCAGGGTGTCCAACGCGCCATCCCAGTCGCGCCGCGGCTCGTGCGGATAGATGGTGGAGGTATCGAGCAGCTTGCCGGTGCGGTCGACCACGGCCACCTTCACGCCCGTGCGCAGGCCGGGGTCGAGGCCGATCACCGCGCGCGGCCCGGCCGGTGCGGCCAGCAACAGGTCCTTCAGGTTCTGGGCGAAGACGCGGATCGCCTCGGCCTCGGCCCGCTCGAACAGCTGATTCATCAACTCCAGCTCCAGCGCCAGGCCGAGCTTGACGCGCCAGGCCCAGCGCACGGTGTCGAGCAGCCAGCGGTCGGCCGGCCGGCCCTGGTCGCGGATGGCGAAATGGCTGGCGATCATGCCCTCGCAGCTGTTCCCCACCCCCTCCCTCCCCGCCAGCGGGGAGGGGGCAGCGCCTCCCCCGCTGGCGGGGGAGGCTGGGAGGGGGAG
>DDKN01000093.1:0-1504 GCA_002339725.1 Thiobacillus sp. UBA2597 | reverse complement strand
CCCCCCCCCCCCCCCGCTGCCCCCCCCCCCCCCCCCCCCCGCCAGCGGGGAGGGGGCAGCGCCTCCCCCGCTGGCGGGGGAGGCTGGGAGGGGGAGCTCCTCGGGCAGCTTCAGCTCCAGCCGCAACACGCCTTCGTTGCGGCCGCGGAACAGGGCGAGCGCCCGATGCGAGGGAATCTGCCGCCACGCCTCGTCGTATTCGAAATAGTCCCGGAACTTGGCGCCCGCCTCCGCCTTGCCCTCGACCAGCCTCGACACCAGCACGCCGTGCTCGGCCAGGTGTTGGCGCAGGCGGCCCAGGAGGTCGGCGTCCTCGCCGAAGCGTTCCATCAAAATCTGCCGGGCGCCGTCCAGGGCCGCCTTGACGTCGGCCACGCCCTTGTCGGCGTCGAGGAATTTCCCGGCCTCGGCCTCGGGCTTGAGATTCGGGTCGGCCAGCAGGGCATCGGCCAGCGGCTCGAGGCCCGCCTCGCGGGCGATCTGCGCCTTGGTCCGGCGCTTGGGTTTGTACGGCAGATAGAGGTCTTCCAGCCGCTGCTTGGTCTCGGCCTGCATCAGCTCGGCCTGCAGCTCGGGGGTGAGCTTGCCCTGCTCCTCGACACTGGCGAGCACCGCCGCACGCCGCGCTTCCAGCTCGCGCAGATAATCCAGGCGCTCGGCCAGATGGCGCAGCTGGGTGTCGTCCAGGCCGCCGGTGGCCTCCTTGCGGTAGCGGGCGATGAAGGGCACGGTGGCGCCCTCGTCGAGCAGGGCGACGGCGGCCTTGACCTGGACGGCGGAGGTGCCGAGTTCCTCGGCGATGCGGGATTCGATGGGGGGCAGCATAAAGATCAAATGGCTCGGAGATGACAGCGGGCGGCAGGATGGGGCAAAGCCGGCCGCCTGACAAGGCTTGACAGGCACGGTATGGCCGGCTTGTTCTACGATAGAGAAAATCGTTCGGGAGTCCGCTCATGCGCCGCTTCAGCGCCTTTCTGCTCGCCCTGCTGCTCAGCCCCGGCCTCGTGCCGGCCGTGGCCGGGGAAGCCAGTGTCGCACCCGGTATCAACGCGCCCTACGCCAAGCCCGATGTCGAACGCTGGCGCGCCGTGTTCGAGGCCGAGGGCCGGGAGGTCTATGCCAAGCGCCAGGCCATCGTCGCCGCCTTGAAGTTGAAGCCCGGCATGACGCTGGCCGACATCGGTGCCGGCACCGGGCTGTTCACCCGACTGATCGCGCCCTTGGTGGCACCGGCCGGCCGGGTCTATGCCCTGGACATCGTGCCCGGCTTCGTCGAGGCGATCGAGCGCCAGGCGCGGGAACAAAAGCTCGACAACGTCGTCGCCTTGGTCAATCCGCCCGACGCGGCCAATCTGCCGGCGCGCAGCATCGACCTGGCCTTCGTCTGCGACACCTACCACCACTTCGAATATCCCCAGACCATGCTCGCCTCGATCCGCCAGGCCTTGCGGCCCGGCGGCCAGTTGGTGATCATCGATTACCAGAAGATTCCCGGCCTGTCGTC
>DDKN01000074.1 GCA_002339725.1 Thiobacillus sp. UBA2597 | reverse complement strand
CGATCGCCCGACCGGCGGTAGGGCGCCTGCAGTTCGTCCGTGAACTGGTGAATGAAGCGGCGAAACTGCCCCACCACCGGCAGGTCGCCCTTGATGCTCAGATAGACCAGATACCAGTGGCCATGGATGGGCAGGGTCTCGACGTCGAGCACGCGGATCTCCTCGCCGAAATAAAGACCCGCCAGCATGGTGCGGGAGACGATGGACACGCCCACGCCGGTGGCAACCGCCTGCTCGATGGCGAAGTTGCTGCCGAGCTCCATGCGCGGGCGGATCGTGATGCCATGCTGCGCCAGATGGCGCTCGATGGTGATGCGGGTGCCCGAGCCCGGCTCGCGCATGAGGAAGGGCTGGGCGCAGAACTCGGCCAGGGGGATGCGGCGCCGGCGCCGCGCGAGCGGATGCTGACGGGCGGCGATGGCCACCAGCTCGTTGGGCAGGAGGGCTCCACCGTCAGGTCCGGCCCCTCCGGCGGCACGCTGAAGATGTAGAGGTCGTCAAGATTGTCATGCATGCGCCTCAACAGCACGTCGCGCTGGCTCACGCTCAGGGTGGGCTCGATGGCCGGGTGCTGTTGCAGGAAGTAGCCGAGGAGGCGCGGAGCGAAGAACTTGGCCGGGGTCGCCACCCCCAGCCGCAGCCTGCCCCCCTCCAGACCTTTGAGCGCCTGTAGCCGCGACTGCATCTGCTCCAGACCGTCGAGCATGATGCGCGCGCCGGCTCGACCTGCACGCCCAACCCCTGGTCGCGCTCGAGACGGCCGAGGGCCTGACCTATTACCGCGCCGACCGGCTGCCCGCCGGGGTCACCCCGCTCGACGGCACCTGGCGCTTCCAGGGACTCAAGGACGGCAAGGTCACGCTGGCCGCCGGTGGCGACGTGGTCGGCCAGATCCCGGCGGGGCTGCCCGCGTTCAAGGCACCCACGCTCGACTGGAACATCATGCTGGCGCTGTTGCCGGCGGCCTTCGTCATGGCCCTGATCGGCTTCATGGAGGCAACCTCGGTGTCCAAGGCCCTGGCCGCCCAGACGCATGAGCGCATCGACACCAACCGGGAGCTGATCGGCCAGGGTCTGGCCAACATCGTCGGCGCCTTCTTCCAGAGCTAAGCGGTGAGCGGCTCGTTCTCGCGCTCGGCGGTGGCCGCCCGCGCCGGCGCCAGGACCGGTCTCTATGCGGTGGTGAGCGCACTGGTGGTGCTCGCCGTGCTGCTCTTCCTCACCGCCTATCTCTACCACCTGCCCCAGGCGGTGCTGGCCACCATCGTCATGCTCGCGGTGTTCGGTCTGATCCGGGTCGCACCGCTGGTGCAGGCCTGGCGGGTGCAGCGCAGCGACGCGGTGGCGGGCCTTGTCACCTTCGTCGCCACCCTCGCCTTCGCCCCCGACATCGCCAACGGCAGCCTGATCGGCATGGCGCTGACGGCCGCCCTGTTCCTGCTGCGCACCATGAAGCCGCGTGCGGCGGTGCTCGGGCGCAAGGCGGACGGCAGCCTGGCTGGCACCGACAGCAGCGCGCTCGAGCCGCTCGGCCGGAACTTCATCGCCATGCGCTTCGACCGCTCGCTCAACTATCTGAATATGGCGGCGTTCGAGGACAGCGTGCTGGAGGTGCTGGCGCGGCAGCCCCAGGTGCGCGGCATCCTGGTGATCGGCTCCGGCATCAACGAGCTCGACGCCAGCGGTGCGGACAAGGTGCGCGAGCTGGCCGGGCGCCTGCAACAACAGGGCGTGGTCCTGATGTTCAGCAGTCTGAAGGCGCCGGTGGCCGATGCCTTCGGCCGCGCCGGCCTGATCACACTGCTCGGCCCGGACAACGTCTTCCCGAGCAAGTCACAGGCCGTGGACGCCGCCCGGCGGCGCTTCGACCTCGCCCCCGCCTGAGCGGACCGCTCAGGGCCGGTCCGGGCCGGCCCTGTTGAAGGCCGCTGCCGCCCGCGTCAGGCGGTCCCGTACCGCCAGCCACTCGGCCGTCGCGGGCGGCGCCTCCACCAGGATGACGTCGCCGCCGGCGGCGTCGAGCTCACGCAGGGCCGCGTAAAGCCGCCGGGCATAGTCCCGGGCCTGATCCGGCAGCGCCAAGCAGTGCACACCGGCGGGCAGGTGCCGGCCCGTCTCGCCCCATCCCAACACCGCCACGCGCAGCCCCTGCTCGAGCAGGGCCGCGGCGCGCGCCGGCACGGCCGACGGCGGCAGCAGCTCGAGCGGGGTGGTGGGCGCGTAGTGCGCCGGCAGGGTACCCGGTGCGCGTACGCCGCCGCCGCGCAGGGCCACGGGCCGGCCGAGGACGGCGGCGATCTGCGCCGGGGTGACGGCACCGGGCCTGAGCAGGGTGGGGGTGTCGTCGATGAGGCTGAGGACCGTGGACTCCACCCCCACCCGACAGGGGCCGCCGTCGAGGATCAGGTCCACGGCCTCACCCAGCTCGGCCCGCACGTGCGCAGCAGTGGTGGGCGAGACACGGCCGAAACGATTGGCCGACGGGGCGACCAGGGCACCGGCGGCGCGGATCAGGGCGAGCGCCAGCGGGTGGTCGGGCACGCGCAGGGCCACGCTGTCCTGTCCCCCGGTCACCGCATCGAGCACGTGAGCCGCGCGCGGCAGGACCAGGGTGAGCGGCCCCGGCCAGAAGGCGCGCGCCAGCCGCCGAGCGTCCTCCGGGACGACACGGGCCCAGTCGTCCAGCCAGTCGGCCGTCGCCAGGTGGACGATGAGCGGATGCTGCGCCGGCCGTCCCTTGATGGCGAAGACCCGACGCACGGCGGCTTCGTTGCGCGCATCCGCCCCCAGCCCATAGACGGTCTCGGTGGGAAAGGCCACCACGCCGCCGGCACGCAGGATCCCGGCGGCCTGTTCGATCTGGCGCGCATCAACGTCGGGCGCGGGGGTGGAGGGTTCGGTATCCGCGTTCACTTGTCGTACAACCCATATTTTTTCAGTTTGCGCCAGAGCGAGACGCGATCGATCCCCAGCATGCGCGCCGCCTCGCTGCGGTTGCCGCCGGCCAATTCCAGCGCCTGCAGGATGTGCTCTTTCTCCTGCTGCTGCAAGGTGGCGGGCGCCGCGGCCATGGCCGGCTTGAATACGCGCACGCTGAGCTTGCCCAGATGCTGGGGCAGATGGTCGACATCGAGCTGCTCGCCCTGGGCCAGGGCGACACCGCGTTCGATGAAGTTCGACAGCTCGCGCACGTTGCCGGGATAGTCGTAATCCACCAGGCGCTGCATGGCCTCGGGCGTGATCTCCTTGACCGGGCGATCCATCATCACGGCGAACTTGCGCAGCAGGAAATAGGCCAGCAGGGGAATGTCATCGCGCCGTTCTCTCAAGGGCGGCAGGGACAGCGTCACCACATTGAGCCGGAAGTACAAATCGCTGCGCATCTGACCGGCATTGACGGCCTCCTGCAGGTCACGGTTGCTCGCCGCCAGCACCCTGACATCCACCTTGACCGGCTCCACGGCGCCAACGCGCAGCACCTCGCGTTCCTGCAACACGCGCAGCAGCTTGATCTGGATCGACAGCGGCAGCTCGGCCACCTCGTCGAGAAACAGCGTGCCACCCTGGGCCGCCTCGATCAGCCCGATCTTGCGCGCCTGGGCCCCGGTGAAGGCCCCCTTTTCGTGGCCAAACAGCTCACTCGCCGCGAGATCCTCGGACAACGCCCCGCAGTTGAAGGCCACGAAGGGGCCCTGGGCACGCCGGCTGTGCTGATGGATGTAGCGCGCCAGGAGCTCCTTGCCGGTGCCCGATTCACCATGGATGACCACGCTGCTGTCGGTGCCGGCGATCCGGCGCGCCGTCTCCAGCAGACGCTGCATGCCGAGGTCCTGGGTGATCAGGGTATGCGGGTTCTGCAACTGCTCGACGCGCAGCCGAAGTTCCTGATTTTCCCGCTTGATCCGGCGCAGCTCGAGGGCGCCGCGCACCACTTCGCGCGCCTCGGCGAGCCGGAAGGGTTTGGCCAGATAATGGTAGGCGCCCGCCTTCATTGCCTCCACCGCGGAATCGAGCGTGGCATGTCCGGTGATCACGATCACCGGCACTTCGGGCAGGCTGGCCCGCACCTCGCGCAACACCTCCATGCCATCGATGCCGGGCATCTTGAGGTCGGTCAGCACCAGGTCGAAGTCGGTCTGCTTCAGCGCGGCCAGGCCGGACTCGCCATCCTTGCAGGCGGTCACGGCATAGCCCTCACGCTGGAGGACATGACTCAGGTTGGACAGGGCGATCGCCTCATCGTCGATCAGCAGGATATGGGGTGCGCTCATGCTGCCTCCTCATCATTGAGCGGCAGCCAGATGGCAAAGCGCGTGCCACCCCCGGCCGGGCTGTCCACCACGATGCAGCCGCTGTGTTCGCTGACGATCTCCTCCACCAGATACAGCCCGAGGCCGGTACCCTCACCGGACGCGTGTGTGGTCACGAAGGGGTCGAAGATGTGCGCGAGCAGCTCGGCTGGAATGCCCGGGCCGTCATCCTCGACCGTGATCCGCACCGCACGCGCAGTCTGGCGCAGGATGGTCGGATCCCCTTCCAGATGCCCCGACTCGGCGTAGCCATCTTCCCAGCGGGCCAGGGTGGCGCTGAGCTCGATCCGGCTGGCGCCCGCGTCGGCGGCGTTTTTGATCAGGTTGATGAAGACCTGGTTGAGTCGCTCACGGTCGACCTCGATCACGATCTCGGCCATCGCGCCCACGCAAACATGGACCTGGGGGGGCAATTGCCGATGCACCAGTTCGAGCGAAGACTGGATGAGATCGACCAACGGCAGGCGGACCTTGTGCAGCTTGGGCTGACGCACGCTGTCGAGCAGCCGGCGCACAATGCGCCGGGCGCGCTCGGTCTCACTGTCGATCTGCTCGAGCCAGAGCTGGCGCGTTTCAGCGTCTGCGCTGGCACCCTCCTCCAACAACAACTGGGCCGAGGTGGAAATGTTGGACAGGGGATTGTTCAGCTCGTGCGCCACCCCCGATACCAGCACCCCCAGGGCGGCCATCTTCTCGTTGCGTTTGGCCTGGTCCTGCTGCTGGCGCATATGCTTGAGCATGGCATTGAATGCCTCGACAAAAGACCTGATCTCCTTGTCGCGCGAGGGCAGCGCCAATTCGCGTGCCTGGCCCGCGTCGATGGCGAGCAGGCCCTGCTCCAGCTGACGCAAAGGACGAACCACGTGCCGCACCAGGAACAGCCCGCCGGCCAGGCCCAGGGCCACCACGGCGGCAAATGTCAGCAGCAGGGTCAACCCGGCCCGGCGGGTGACCTCCGCGAAAAGCTGGCGCTCACGCCGGGACATCTCATCCGAAAGTTCAGACAGGGCATGGCCCAGCTTGCGCATGTTGTCCCGGGCCTGTTGCTGTTGCGCCGGACTCAGCCCGGGATACCTTTCGAACTCGGCACGGTAGGTCCTGAGCATGAGCTCGATCTGGCGGTAACTCGGCGCGCCGGCGAGCGCGACAAAGGCGGAGCGGCCGCTCGCGAGCACCGCCTCGGCATTGGCCGCCTGCTGCAGGACCTGCTCGATACTGGCCGGGTCGCGATAGAGGAAGAGGTTTTTCTCGTCGCGGCGCATCTCCAATACCGCTTCGCGAAAGTCCGTCACGGCCTGGCCGTTTTCGATCTGCCGGTTCAGGTAATACAGATCGACGAACATCACGGCCGCGAAGCCCAGCATGATCAGCTTGGAAAAGGCATAGGCATTGAGAATCTTGTTGCGCAGGCTGGGCACGGCAGGGCACCTTCAAAAGATGTTGCATTTTACAACAATCTGCAACATGTGTTGCGCAATCATGCAACAACCGACCGGTCGGCGCGCCCAGAAATGACGCCATGTCATTGTTTCAATTGATGTATTTGTTTTGGCATGGCATGTGCTTAGTGTGGTGCGTACCGTCATACTCAAGGAGCACGACATGAAACTGACCCACGACATCAAGCGCATGCTGAACGCCCTGGCCTATGCCAATGCGGGCGACAACCTGAACCGGCGCCAAAAGGCCCGCGTCGTCGCGGGCAGCCCGGTCGTGGCTGCCCCAGCCGCCCCGGTTGCCGCCGGCCCGGCCGCGGCCAAGCCGCGCGCCCAGGTCGGCCTGTACCTGGGCAGCGAGATCTCGGCCGAGATCATGCAGTACGTGGTGCAGACCTGCAGCCGCTTGCGGCATGGCCTGATGGTGCTATCGTTCCAGCCGGGGAACGTGATCGAGGCGCTGCTGGCCCCCTACCAATCGATGTTCGAAGCAGCGGGCATCGAACTGCAAGTGGTCGAGTTGACCGGCGAGCCGCCCGCCGCCCTGTCCCGCGCCCTGCGCCGCCGGCCCGAGATCGCCTTCCTGGTGTGCAATGAGTCGGGCTACTTCGGCCGCCACCTGCTGAACAACGCCCAGCGCAACACGGGCATTCCCATCCCGGTGGTCCTGGTGGCTGCCAATGAGGGCAATAGCGTGCGTCAGATCGAGCCCACGGGCGAGACCAGGACCAGCCGCGCCGCCTGATTCCGCGGACCCAGCCGGCGACGCGCCCCGTTCGCCGCATCCCGTCGCGCTCCCTGTGCTTGTGGCACAGGGAGTTTTATTGTGTGAGTCGTTTCTATGCTGAATCGCTTGTTTCCTTTTCTGCGCTGGTTCCCCCCCACGGCCGAAAATCTGCGGGGCGACTTGATCGCCGGTATCACGGTCGCCCTGGTTCTGATCCCGCAATCCATGGCCTATGCCACCCTGGCGGGTTTGCCCGTGGTCTACGGCCTGTATGCCGCCTTCCTGCCGGTGATGATCGCCTCCATGTGGGGGGCTTCACGCTTCCTGCACACCGGGCCGGTCGCCCTGCTCTCGCTCATGTCCGCCGCGGCAATCGAGCCCCTGGCCAGCCGCGGTTCGGACGAGTTCATCCAGCTGTCCATGACCCTGGCCTTGATGGTCGGCATCATGCGCCTGGCCCTTGGCCTCTTCCGCATGGGCGTGCTGATCAACCTGGCTTCACACCCGGTGATCAATGGCTTCACCAATGCGGCGGCCCTGATCATCGGCCTGTCCCTGCTCAACAGCTTCATCAATGTACCCATGCCGCGCTCGGACATGTTCCTGCGCGACCTGTTCCACGTGGTGCTGCAACTGCCGCTGGCCCATTGGCCCACGATCGCCTTTGGCATCGGCACCCTGGTGGTGTTGTCGCTACTGAAAAAATTCGTGCCCAAAGCGCCCGGTGTCCTGGTGGTGGTGGTGCTGGGCACGATCCTCAGTGCCAGCCTGGGCTTCGAGAAAACCGCTTTGGTCAGCCCCGCCCAGATCGAGGATCCGGTGGCGCGTGCGGCCTTCGAAAAGTATGCCGACCTGGAGTCGGCGCTGAAGCGCAACAAGGCGGCGCAGACCGAGCTGCGCCAAAAACTCGCCCGCCTGGCAAAGGCCGCCGCGCACGACTACACCCTGGAGTCGGAAGAACTGCGCCTCGCCGGTGAGGAGCAGAGCCTGAAGAAGCAGCTCTATGGCGAGCGCCTGGCGGTGCAGCGCCACGCCCTGGTGCCGGTGGAATCGGGCGACGGCCAGGTGGTGTATCGCCGGGCATCGGAACCGTCCTGGTCCACACCGGTTTGGCGTTTCTCCGGCATCAAGGACGGCAAATTCCAGCTCTCGGGCGGTGGCCAGGTAGTGGGCAACATCCCGGCCGGCCTCCCGGGCTTTGCCCTGCCGGCGATGGACCTCGGCGTGATGGGCGGCCTGATCGGCACCGCCTTCATCATGGCCCTGATCGGCTTCATGGAGGCGACCTCGATCTCGCGCGCGCTTGCCGCCAAAAGCCGGGAAAAACTCGACCCGAACCAGGAACTGATCGGCCAGGGCCTGGCCAACATCGTCGGCAGCTTCTTCCAGTCTTACACGGTTTCCGGCTCCTTTTCCCGATCGGCCGTGGCCGCCCGGGCCGGCGCCCGCACCGGCTTTTATGCCATCATCAGCGCGCTCGGCGTGGTGTTGGTGATGTTGTTCATGACCGAGTATTTCTACCACCTGCCCCAGCCGGTGCTGGCCGCCATCGTCATGAGTGCGGTATTCGGGCTGATCGACTTCAAGACCCTGCAGCACGCCTGGAATGTGCGCAGGAGCGACGGTGTGGTGGGCCTGATCACCTTTCTCGCCACCCTGATCATGGCCCCTCAGCTCGCCAACGGCGTGCTGGTCGGGGTGGTGCTGACCATCCTGATCTTCCTGCATGGCGTGATGCAGCCGCGCAGCGAGATTCTGGGCCGCACCAAGGATGGCACCCTGGCCGGTGCCGCCAGCCACGACTTGCCGCCCATCAGCGAGAATTACGTCGTGCTGCGCTTCGACGCCTCGCTGGTGTTCATCAATTCGGCCTTCTTCGAGCAGGCGGTCATGAAGGCGCTGAGCCAATATCCGCAGGCCAAGGCGGTGCTGGTCATCGGCAACGGCATCAACCGGATCGATGCCACGGGTGAGGAAAAACTGCGCGCCCTGGCCGCCGACTTGAAGCTGGCAGGGGTGACCCTGATGCTGTCGGGCTTGAAGAAACAGGTGCGCGAGGCCTTGACCCGTGCCGGTCTGGATGAGGTGCTGGGCAAGGACAACCTGTTCCCGAGCAAGGACATCGCACTGCGTACGCTGGCCGAGCGCTACGACACCCAGCCCGCCTGACAGACGCGCCTTCAGCTGTGGCGGGCAGTCCGGTTGAGCTGCTCGATGGCCCGCACAGCGGCGCGCTGGGCCTCCTCGGCTTCGGCCTCGTTGCCCATCATGGTGAGCCGGCCGAAGTTGCCGAAGGGTTTGACGTCCACCAGGGTGACGTGGGCCGCCTTCTCCGCCTCGTTGGCGGCGTAGACGGCATAACCCGCCGGCTCCACCTCCAAAATGAACATGCTCTTGCCGGGCAGGATCATGGAGCCCTTCCTGAGCTGGCGGTTGATCAGGGTGGTGTGGTCCGGGGTGATGCCGCGGATGATCTCGTTCCAGGCGATGCGGCAGGCATGGCGCGTGTCCATCGTGGTGTTGAGCTGACGCAGGATGATGTCGCCCGCCTCCAGTACCTCACTCTGGTTGCGGTAGTGGATCTCCATGGAGCCGAAGGAGCGCTCCACCACCTGCTCGCCCAGGTGCACGTTGGTCTCTTTCAGGGCGATGTCGGACAGCCGATGCACCGCCATACCCGGTGCCACCTCGATCCACAGGCAGGCGTCGCCCGGCACCGGCAGAAAGCCCTGCGAGGACGTGGCCAGATAAGACGCCAGCTGCGGCTGCAACGAATCCATGAAGACGAAGGTGCGCAGGGTGATTTTCATGGCTTAACGCGTCAACCCCATGTAAAGCATCGGGAGTTTTTCCGGCAGCCGCTCGACGTGGTCGAGCACCGTGAAATTCTTGGCGCCAAAGATGCGGGAAACGTACTGGTCCGCGTGCGGGTCGAGCGAAAGGGCATAGGTGGTGATGCCGTCGCGCGCCAACTCCTCCACTGCACGTTTGGTGTCGAAGCGCAGATATTGGGGATCGCGCACATCGTTGTCGGCCGGTTCGCCGTCGGTGATGATGAACAGGATCTTCTTGTTCTTCGGTTGCTGTTTGAGATAGCTGGCGGCATGGCGCAGGGCCGCGCCCATGCGCGTGGAATAGGAGCCCTTCATGGCCGCCAGGCGCGCCTTCACCAGGTCGTTGTAAGGCTGGTCGAAGTCCTTGAAACGGTAATAATGCACGTCGTGCCGGCCGTCGGAACAGAAGCCGTGCAGGGCGAACGGGTCGCCGATCCGGTCGAGCGCGTCCGACAGCAGGACGGTGGCGGCACGGGTCAGGTCCATGATGCTGTAGTCCTGGCCACGCACCTTGTCATTGGACGACTCCGACATGTCGAGCAGCACCATCACGGCCAGGTCGCGCAGATTGCGCTTGTAGCGCATCATGATCCGGCTGTCGGGCTGCTGGCCCATGCGGATGTCGATCATGGCGCGCACGGCGGCGTTGATGTCGAGCTCGTCGCCATCTTCGACCCGGCGGATGCGCTGCATGCCCTGTGGGATCATCGATTCGATCAAAAACTTCAGGCGCGAGATCACCGGCTTGTTGTCGTCGATGATCTTCTCGATCAGCTCCAGGTCACCGACCTGGGGATGCCGCTCGAGCACCGTCACCCAGCTCGGGCGCTCGAGCTGGATCTGGTAATCCCACTCGTGGTAATGCACCGGGTCGGCCACCGGCGGGCGGCCTTCCAGGGAATTGATGGTGACCCCCTCCTGATCGAGGTAGAACTCGGTCGGCAGCACCCAGATCTCTTCCGCGTCGTCGCCGGCGAACTCGTTGTTCACTTCGTTCACCATCTCCATCAGGCTGACCTTCTTGCGGATCTGCTTGGGCTGCCAGGTCGCCTCGAGCGCCTCCCGCTCGTCGTATTCCTCGGACTCCCACACCGTCCGGTTGTCGTCGCGATAGATCGCGCGCAAGCCATCGGTGCGCATGTTGTATTCCGGCAGGGGAATCTGGCCCAGGCTGTGCGCCAGGGCCACGCCGATGTTCCAGCTCGCCTGGTTGGTGCTGAGGTCGGGCTCGGCCCGGAACAGCGCGATGCCCTCCTGCACCCAGGGGTGGGGGTCGGCGCTGTTCTCTTCCAGCAGGGCGCGGGCGAGCCGGTTGAGCAGATCGCCCACCGTCTGTGGCTCGCGATAGTCGGCCGGCGGATGCAGGGCCAGCCAGGAGGCGCGCATGCCGGGGAACTGGCGACAGGCGAGTTCCTCCACCCGGGCGTCCTCGATGGTTTCGATGATCGCCATCTGCGTGCTGTTGAGCATCTGCATCGACAGCGGCTGCTTGGTGAAGGCCAGATGCGCGGCGCAGTGATTGGCCGCGGCACGATAGATCTCGACCCCCGGAATCACCGCTTCAGGCGGCGTCGCATCGCCCAGCGGGCGGTAGTCGTCGTAGGCGTCGGCGATGTGGATGACATAGCGCTCGATATAGGGCTTGAGGCCCTCGCGGCTTTCATAGTCGCCCGCAGTCGGGCGCAGGAAGAAGTCCCGGCCCCACATGGCGCGCAGATAGATGTTGAGCCGGCGCTGGACATCGACGAACAAGGTCCCCTTGCGTTCCTGCTGCAGCACCGAGAGGGAATCCGGGCTCTGCAGCGAGAAATAACTGACCTGGCCTTCGAAGTCGGTCTTGTAGGCCTGGGCGCCCCACATGACCCAGCGGCGCAGGCCACCCAGGGTGAGCTGGGTCAGCAGGCGGTCGAGGTTCTCCAGCATGGGCCGCAGGCCGCGCGGCGCCTGGGCCAGCATGATCGAGAGGACATTGAGATAATTGCGAAAGACGTCCTCGTCGCCCAGGCGTTCGGCCGCCAGCGGCGCAGTGCCCACGATCAGGGTCAGCACCTGGCCGGAGGTTTTCGAGGCCATGCCAAGCAGGAAATTGACCACATCGGGCAGCACATCCTCCCCGATGGCGCGCGCCACCTCGGGCATGCTCTGCAGATAGGTGACGACCAATTCCTCGCCACGGCCGAGATTGTGCAAGGCCACGGCACCTTTCAGGTAATTGTCCAGGCCGCGCGAGGAAAAGGCGCGCGCCGCCTCGTTCCAGGTGGCGCGCAGGAGGTCCTGTGCGCCGCTGGGAAGGTCCTCGAGCAGCTCCTGATATTCTTCGAGATGGATGGCCATCGGGGTTCAGGGTCCGGGTTTCAGGTTTCGGTCAATCCGCGCTGCGGCGCAGCGCGGCAAAACGACTGTGTCCTGTAACCCGTAACCCGTATCCTGAATCAGAAATAGGTGGTGACCGCCGAATCCAACGCGTCGCGCATGTCCGGATCGTCGGTGATCGGACGCACCAGCGCCACGCGGCAGGCCGCCAGCGGCGCCACGCCCTTGGCGATGAGCGAGCCGGCATAGATCAGCATCCGGGTCGACAGCCCCTCGTCCAGGCCGTGGCCTTTGAGGTTGCGCGCACGCTCGCCGATATGGACCAGGTTCTTGGCCACCTCAAGGCTCACGCCCGATTCGTGCGCGACGATCTCCGCCTCGATGTCGTGCGCGGGATAGTTGAAGTCGAGCGCGCCGAAACGCTGCTTGGTCGACTGCTTGAGGTCCTTCATCAGCGATTGATAGCCCGGGTTGTATGAAATCACGATCTGGAAGTCGGGGTGGGCCTCGATCAGCTCGCCCTTCTTCTCCAGGGGCAGCATGCGCCGGGCGTCGGTGAGCGGGTGGATCACCACGGTGGTGTCCTGACGCGCCTCGACCACCTCGTCCAGATAGCAGATCGCGCCATAGCGGGCGGCCACCGCCAGGGGCCCGTCCTGCCAGCGGGTGCCGCCGGCATCGAGCAGGAAGCGACCGACCAGGTCGGAGGCGGTCATGTCCTCGTTGCAGGCGACCGTGATCAGCGGCTTGCCCAGACGCCAGGCCATGTATTCGACGAAACGGGTCTTGCCGCAGCCGGTCGGCCCCTTGAGCATGATCGGCATGCGCACCGAGTAGGCCGCCTCGTACAGCTCGACCTCGTCGGCGACCGGACGGTAGTAGGGTTCCTGCTTGATCAGATACTGCGCCAGGATGTCGCTCGGGTTGGCCGTCGAGGCAGGACGGCTCGCCGCCGCCTGCTGCTGGGCGGCGGCACGGGCCAGCGCTTCCTGGCGCGGAGAATAGGTTCGCATGAAAGTGTCGTTACGCATGGCGCTTCACCTGTACGCTATGTTCAGTCCGGCCAGACGCGCGAAGGAAACAGCGCGCTGCCGCTTTCGGGAATGCCGGCCGGCCGGGCCTGGCTGGCCGGTGCCTGGCGTTGGCTGGGGCGGGCTGCTGGCGCGGGCGCGGGCGCGGCCGCAGCGGTGCTGGCCGGCTTGGTGCTCGCCCGCTCCGGGCTGGGTTTCTTCGCGGGCACCTGCTGTGCGGCCTTGGCCTTGCGCACGTTGGCGGAAAGCTTGTCCTTGAGTTTGGTCATGATCCGATCACCTCGTTAATGATGGCTTCGATTTCAGCGGCGGCCGGCGCCCCCCGGCTGCCCATTTGGTAGACCGACACCCCTTCCAGCGCGGCGCCCCGATAGGCGGCGCGGCGGCGGATCACGGCATCCAACACGGGTATGCCGAATTCGGCCAGGGCCTCGTGCATCGCGGCCGACAGGGCGCTCTTCGGTTCAAGCTGGTTGAGCACCAGGTAGGCCCGCAGTTGCTTGTTGACCTTTCTCGCCTCCTCGATTTCCTGAGGCAGGCGCAGGCTGGCCCAAAGGTCGATCGGCGACGGCAGCACCGGAATCAGCGCCACATCGCAGGCCCTCAACGCCTGCAGCGAGGCATGGCTGTCGAGCGAGGGTGGGCAGTCGAGCACCATATGGCGATAGGCCCGGTAGTTCTGGTGCAGGGTGCGCGCATCCCATTTGCCGCTGATCTGCTTCACCGTCGCGGGAAACGGCGCGCTGCCCAGGCTGGCCCATTGCAGCGAGGAGGCCTGGGGATCCAGGTCGATCACCACGGTCTGCCCGCGCCGGGCCAGGCCGGCGGCAAGATTCATCGCCAGTGTGGTCTTGCCGGCGCCGCCCTTCTGGTTGATGATCGCCGTGACCTGGGTTGCCATGTCAGTCCCCTGTCGGCTTGTACAGGGCGTTGATGCGCCTGGCCAGCAGCAGTTCGGCCTCGCCCAGTTCACCCCCCGCCGCCTCCAGCGTGACATTCACATAGGTGGTGCCGAAATTGATGTTCTGCGGATGCAGGCCGACCTCCTCGGTCAAGGCTGCGAGCGCATCCAGGAAGGCGCGGGTGGCGCTGTAGCGCTCGAACTCGAAGCGCCGGAACAGGTTCGGCGGCTTGCCGCGCGACTCCCAGGCCTCGGGTAGATCAACCATGCCGCTCCCCCGTCATCAGCGCGTCCAGTTCCTGCACATGTGCCGCCTCCTCGCGCAGGATGTCCTCGAGCAAGGCTGCGCTGTCGGTATCGCGCATGCGGCGGGCATGGGCGGCGGCCTCCTGATACAGACGCACGGCATCAACCTCGAGCCGGCGATCGGCGGCCAGCAGTTCCTCCACCGCACGACCGAGCCGCGCGGGTGGCAGGTTGCCGGCGGAGGGCGCCACGCCAAGCACGATCAGCCGCTCCATCAGGCGCTCCGCATGTTCCAGTTCCTCGACCGCCTCGTGGCGCAGTTTCTGCGCCAACGCCTCGTCGCCCCACAAGCGGGCGAGCACGCTCTGCGCCAGATACTGCTGGACGGCGCTCATCTCGTGGGTGAGCGCGCGCATCAGCCAACCCAGGGTACGCGGATCGGCACTCATCCCGGCGGTCAGCTGCGAGTCGAGGTGATCTCAGCGTCGCGACCACCACCACCGGCTTCAGGCGCGGTCGGCAGGATGCCTTC
>DDKN01000019.1 GCA_002339725.1 Thiobacillus sp. UBA2597 | reverse complement strand
GCATGCTGGCCGCCTGGTGGCAGGCCTATCGCGCGCGCATCTTCGCCTGGCACGGTGCCGCGCCGGTGCTGGCCGCCGCCGCCCTCGGGCTTGTCAGCGCCATCGCCGGCAGCCTGAGCGGGCGCGAGGCGATCGGGCCGCTGACCATCCTCTTGCCCGGCTTCCTCTTTCCCCTGGTGGTCGGCGCCGCCAGCCAGCTGGCCCCGGTCTTCCTCCGTCCCGGCGTCGCCACCGACTGGCATGTCCGCTCGCGCGCGACCCTGGGCCGCGGGTCCGGCCTGCGTGCGCTGCTCTTCCTCAGCGCCGCCTGGCTGCCGCTGCTAGGCTACAAATGTTCCGGCATCCCGGCCCTGGTCGCCTTGCTCTGGTTCGTCGTCGTTTTCGTGGTCTGGTTATTTAGAGATTAGTCGTGGCCCTATCCGACGTAGTGAATACCTTCGGTCAATGGCTGCTCGCCAAGCATGGCGAGCGGGTGCACAAGATCGCGCTCGACGCCGGCTTCACCTGTCCCAACCGCGACGGCGCCAAGGGCATCGGCGGCTGCACCTTCTGCAACAACGCCTCGTTCAGCCCCAACGCCCCGGCCGGGGAGGGCTGCGGCAGCGCGGTGCCGCCCCAGATGTTGCCCCAGGTATTGTCCCAGCGGCGCGGCCGGCCGGCCCGGCCGCTGGAAGAGCAGCTCGACGCCGGCCGCGCGGGCATCGCCCGGCGCACCCGCGCCCGCAAATACCTGGCCTATTTCCAGGCCTATACCAACACCTATGCCGACGTCGAACAGCTCAAGGCCCTGTACGACCAGGCCCTGGCCGTGCCCGGCATGATCGGGCTGTCGGTCGGCACCCGGCCCGATTGCGTGCCGCCGGCGGTGCTCGATTTGTTGGCCAATTATCGACAAGAAGGTCTTGAAGTCATTCTGGAGTTGGGCTTACAGTCAGCCTTCGATGAGAGCCTGGCCCGGGTCAATCGCGGCCATGGCCTCAAGGAATACATCGATACCTGCCGGGCGGCGCGCGCGCGCGGCATCCCGGTCTGCACCCACCTGATCCTGGGCCTGCCCGGCGAAGACGACCGGCATTACCAGCGGAGCTTGGATATCGTGCTCGACATCGGCACCGACGGCCTCAAGCTGCACCCCCTGCACGTGGTGAAGGGCACCCAGCTGGCCAACGAATGGCGGCGCGGCGAATACACGCCGCTCAAGCTCGACGATTACGTGCGCGCCGCCGCCGACCTGATCGAGCGCACGCCCTGGGACGTGGTCTACCACCGCCTCACCGGTACCGCGCCGGCCCGGTTGCTGCTGACGCCGCGCTGGTGCGCCAGCAAGTGGCCGGTGGTCAACGCCATCGTCGCCGAACTCGAACGCCGCGGCAGCCGGCAGGGCGCGGCGGCGGCCAGCATGCAAGAGGTTTCCCATGCCTGCCCTGCTTGAACTGATCTGCCCGGCCGGCAGCCTGCCGGCGCTCAAGGCCGCGGTCGACGGCGGCGCCGACGGCGTCTATCTCGGTTTCAAGAACAACACCAACGCCCGCAATTTCAGCGGCCTCAATTTCGACGATGCCGCCATCGCGGCCGGCGTCGACTATGCCCACGGCAAAGGGCGCAAGGTGCTGCTCGCGCTCAACACCTATCCCCAGCCGGGCGAGGTGGCGCGCTGGCAGCAGGCGGTGGACCGCGCGGCCGAGCTCAAGCTGGACGCGGTGATCCTGGCCGACCCCGGGCTCATGGCCTATGCCGTGAAACGCCACCCCGACCTGCGCCTGCATCTCTCGGTGCAGGGCTCGGCCACCAGCTACGAGGCGATCAACTTCTACCGCGAGCGCTTCAACATCCAGCGCGCCGTGCTGCCGCGGGTGCTGTCGCTGGCCCAGGTCGAGACGGTGGCGAGTAACACCGAGGTCGAGCTGGAGCTGTTCGGCTTCGGCGGCCTTTGCGTCATGGTCGAGGGGCGCTGCCTGCTCTCTTCCTACGCCACCGGCGATTCGCCCAACACCTGCGGGGTGTGCTCGCCGGCCCATGCGGTGCGCTGGCAGCAGACGCCCAAGGGCATGGAGTCACGCCTGAACGGCGTGCTGATCGACCGCTACGCCGACGACGAGAAGGCGGGTTACCCCACCTTGTGCAAGGGCCGCTTCGAGGTGCAGGGCGAGACCTACTACGCGCTGGAAGAGCCGACCAGCCTCAACACCCTGGCGCTCTTGCCCGAGATGGCGCGGCTTGGCATCGCCGCGATCAAGATCGAGGGCCGCCAGCGCAGCCCGGCCTATGTCGCCCAGGTCACCGGCGTCTGGCGCGCGGCGATCGATGCGGTCAAGCGCGACGCGGAAGCGTATCGTGTCGAGCCCGCCTGGCACAGCCAGCTCGACCGCGTGTCCGAAGGCAGCATGCACACGCTGGGCGCCTATTACCGGCCATGGAAATGAAACGAGCGTTCAGTCGGCAGCCTGCAGTCAGCAGCAAGACCCTGCAGTTACTGACGACTGACAACTGCAAACTGCCCACTCGATCACGATGAAACTCAGCCTCGGTCCCTTGCTCTACTACTGGTCGCGCGAAGACACCTTCGCCTTCTACGAGGCCGCCGCCGGCTGGCCGGTCGATGCCGTCTATCTCGGCGAGACGGTCTGCTCGCGCCGCCACACCCTGCGCCTGCCCGACTGGTTTTCCCTGGCCGAGAAGCTCGCCGCCGCCGGCAAGGCGGTGGTGCTGTCGAGCCAGGCCCTGATCGAGTCGGAGTCCGATCTCAAGCAGCTTCGCAAGATCGCCCGCAACGGCAGGTTCCTGGTCGAGGCCAACGACTTCGGCGCCGTGCGCCTGCTGGCCGAGGCCGGCGTGCCCTTCGTTGCCGGGCCGACGCTCAATGCCTACAACCCCGATACCCTCGCCCTGCTGCATGAACTGGGCGCCGTGCGCTGGGTGCCGCCGGTGGAGATGCCGGCCAGGATGCTCGCGGCCATGCCGGTGCCGGCGGGCATGGCGACCGAGCTGTTCGCCTATGGCCGGCTGCCGCTCGCCTTCTCGGCCCGCTGCTTCACCGCCCGTCACTACAACCTGCAAAAGGACGACTGCCAGTTCAAGTGCCTGGATCATCCGGACGGCCTCACCCTGCGCACGCGCGAGGGCGCGGCCTTTCTCACGCTCAACGGCATCCAGACCCAGTCGGCCCGCATCTACAGCCTGGCCCACCGACTCGACGAGCTGCGGGCGGCGGGGGTGACCTGGCTGCGCCTGTCGCCGCAATCGCAGCGCATGGCGCAGGTGGTCGCGGTCTTCCACGAACTGATCACAGGCACGCTCGCCCCGGCCGAGGCGCCGGCGCGCCTGGCCCGGCTGATGCCGGGCGAGCCCTGCGACGGCTACTGGCTGGGTCAGGCCGGCCTGGACTGGCAACCCGAGCGCGCCGCTGCCCTGCAAAGCTGAGAGGAGAAGCACATGTCCCTGCCCGCCATCCCCAAACCCCTCGCCCGCGTCGTCGGCATCCTGCCGGCCTTTCCGGTCTCCTTCGCCTTCAGCGCCGCCGGCAACCTGGCGGCCTGGCCGACCCTGCGTGAACTCGACTGGTCCGAGGTGCGGGGCCGCCGCTTCTGTGTGCGGGTGCGCGACCTCGGCCTTGCGTTTTATTTCAGCGTCGGCCCGCGCGGCTTCGTGCCCGAGGTGGCGCAAAGCGCCGACGTCACCTTCACCGCCACGGCGGAAGACTTCGCCCGCCTCGCGCTGCGGCTGGAAGACCCGGACACCCTGTTCTTCAATCGCCGGCTCCTGATCGAAGGCGACACCGACCTGGGGCTCAGGGTGAAGAACATGCTCGACGGGGTGGAGCTGGAAACCCTGTTGCGGCGCCTGCCGCTCGGCCTCGGCCGCGTGCTGCTGTCGCTGCGCGAGCGCGCCTTGCAGCCTGCCTGATCAGGCAGAGGGGTTTCCCCCTCCCGGCCTCCCCCATGAATGGGGGAGGGGCGCCCTTCGCCCAGCCTGCTTCACCGGGGGAGACATTTTTTTCTCCGCACCACAAACAGGCGAGGCGCACCCCCTCCCCACGCGTGGGGAGGGTTGGGGTGGGGAGCCGTCCTACTTGAGCGGGTTGCGGGCCTTCAGACCAGCCGGCCGCCGTACTGGCCGAACAGCCGCCTGGCCCGGCGCAGGTTGCGCCACTGCACCCAGCCGCTGGCCGCCAGCAGCAAGAGGCCCGGCACACTGAGCGGCGCCGGCAAAAACGGCGCGGGCAGCAGCAGCAGCACCCCGACGACGTGCAGGCGCAGATGGCGCAAGGCCAGCGGCTCGGGCATGAAGTCCTTCATGTTGGGGATGGTGCCGGCACGGGCCTGGGTCTGCGCCTGCAGGTGGAACCAGGCGAGGAAGGGCACGATCTTGTAGAGCATGCCGGCCACCACCGAGACCGCGAAGCCGAGCAGGAAGACGATGCCCAAGAGCACCTGCAGGCCGTCGCGCCAGGCCTCGGGGCCGGCGAGGGCGAACGGCGCCAGGCCGACGCAGGCGAGCAGCGCCGACATGGCAAAACGCCAGAACTGCAGCGTGACGTCCGGCAGCTTGCGCCGGCGCCGGCGCTGGATCTGCAGGGTGGCCACGGCATACCAGGCGGTGCTGGCGCCGGCGAGCAGCCAGGCCGCCCATTCCATCGCCGTCGCCGCTGCGGCCGGCAGCAGCAGGGCCAGCGCGTGCAAGACCAGGGCAGCGAGCAAGAGCCAGGTCAGCCAGCGCATCAGGCCCTGGGGATAGGGCGGGGTCAGCTGCAGCATGGGCACCACGTGATAGGCCACGCCGGCGACCAGGATCAGCACCCAGCCGAGCAGGCCCCAGGCTGCGTGCAGCTGGGTGAGGGCCTGCAGCTCGATCAGCGGCCAGGCGCCGGCGAGGCCGCCGCCCAGATAGAGGCCGAGGCCGACCGTCACCAGCAGCGCCAGCCAGGCCTGGCGCATGGGCTGCAGCACCACGTTGGCGGCGCGGGCGCGGACGAGGCTCACCGCCGCCGCCGCGAGAAAGACGCCGAGGGCGACGGCCAGCAGCGCCAGCGCGGCCTGGATCAGCCAGGGCACGGCCTGCCACAGGCCGACGGCGAGCAGCAGGCCGCCCAGGGTGAGGCCGGCGTGGCCGATGCCGGCGACCAGGATGGCCCCGGGCACCGGCGCGCCGATCACCACCGGCAGCATCTGCAGGAGCGAGCCGACCATGACCTGGCCCAGATAGCCCAGGGTGATGAGGTGGGTGAGACCGAGCGCGGCCGGGCTCCAGCGGCTGCCCAGCCACTCATCGGCAAGCGGCACGGCTGCCAGGGCGGCCAGCATGAGGAACAGCGGCGCGGTCAGGAAGAAGCGCAGCGGCGCCGAGAAGGGCGGCGCCTGCTGGTAGTCGAGGCCGGCTTGGGCGATGGTCGGCTCTCCTCAGCTTTCGCTGCCCGGCTCGAAGATCGTCACCTCGTAGCAATGGTCCTCGATCGGCCGGGTGCGGTGGGCGAGCCCCATCTGTTTGAGCAGGTTGTACAGCGGCAGCGGCTCGCGGTGGATCAGAAAGCGGATGCGCTGGCCCGACTCCAGCCGGCCGATGGCATCCAGGACCTTTTCCATCGGTTCGGGCGGGTCCAGCCAGCGGGCGTCGACCTCGATGTCGGGCTTCATGCCTTGGCGTGCAGCGTTTCGTCCAGTTGCTCGATCAGGCCGGCATCGCCGCCCAGGGTGCGGTCGGTCATCGGATAGAGGATCTGCTCCTCCTTCATGTTGTGCTGGCGCATGAGCATGAGCAGGGTCTCCGACAGGCCGAGGAAGGCGCTGTCGTTCTGGCGTTCGATGGCCGCCTGCATCTGTTCCATCAGCTCGCGCATCTGGGCGTGTTCCGCGCGCATCACCTGGGTCGGCCCGCCGCTCATGCCGGTGCGCGCCTCGAAGGCGGGAAACAGGGTGTCCTCCTCGGCGCTGAAGTGACGCGCCATCGCCGCCCGAAACTCGGCGAAGCGGCTGGCGGCGTCGGGCCAGGCCTTGTCGGCGACCCGGTTCTCGGCCTCGGCAAACAATTCGTCGCAGGCGTTGTGGTCCTGGGCGAGCAATGCGGAGATCTGGGGCATGGCGGATACCTCTCACCGTTTTTTTTGATGAACCTTATTGTTCCCCGCCGCCCGTTCGGCTTCCTTGATCAAGCTCAATGAATCTTGCAGGAAGCGGGGGGAAACTGGCGGCCTTGTCAGCCAGGAGTCATCCATGCACCTTCCCGCCTTCTTCAAGGAAGTCCGCAGCATCCGCGTGACCGACCCCCTGGCCGCCGTGCTCGGCGCGGCGGAGGCCGGCGAGCTGGAATACCGCTACGAGGACGCGGTGAAGCTGGCCGGCCATTCCTGCCCCACCGTGGCCGGCGCCTATCTGATGACGCTCAAGGCCCTGGGCCGGCTTTACCCCGATCGCCTGCCCGAGCGCGGCGGGGTGAGGGTGGAACTGCGCGAGCCCCAGGAGGCCGGCACCACCGGCGTCACCGCCGCGGTGGCCGGCCTCGTCACCGGCGCAGCCGGCGAGGGCGGCTTCAAGGGCCTGGGCGGGCGCTTCGCCCGGCGCGGCCTGCTCAGCTTCGGCGTGGCCATGGCCGGCGAGCTGCGCTTCACCCGGCTGGATACCGGCGCCGCGGTCGAGGCGGCCTATCACCCGGAGATCGTGCCGCCCGAGCCGGCCCTGCAACCGCTCATGACCCGGCTGCTAAGCGGCGAGGCCAGCATGGATGAGCGCCAGGAATTCGGCCGGCTCTGGCAGCTTCGGGTCAAGCGCCTCCTGATCGACCATATCGACGACCCGGATTTGATTGTTCTGGGCTAGGGGCTTCGACCCATATCCCCACCCCGGCCCTCCCCATGAATGGGGAGGGCGAATACCCCCCCAAGTGGGGCAGGCGGGGCGGGGGAATTCCGGCAGTGCTGCCGGGCAGCCGTGTTCATGGGGTGTGCGTGATAAACTGGGCTTTGCCTGCCTGTTCGTCCCCCATGTCCGTCATCCATCTCCTGCCCGACCTGCTCATCTCCCAAATCGCCGCTGGCGAGGTGGTCGAGCGTCCGGCCTCGGCGCTCAAGGAGTTGCTGGAGAACAGCCTGGACGCCGGCGCCACCGACATTCGCGTGGACCTGGAGGAGGGCGGCATCAAGACCATCCGCGTCGCCGACGACGGCGCCGGCATCGCCCGCGACGACCTGCCCATGGCCCTGGCCCGCCACGCCACCAGCAAGATCGAGAGCCTGGCCGACCTGGAGCGGGTGGCGAGTTTGGGTTTCAGGGGCGAGGCCCTGGCCAGCATCGCCTCGGTCGCCCGCCTCGCCATCGTCAGCATCGCCCGGGGCGAGCGCCATGCCTGGCGCATCGAGGCGCAGGACGGCATGGCCAGCCGGGTCGAGCCGGCCGCGCTCAACCGCGGCACGGTGGTCGAGGCGCGCGACCTCTTTTTCAACACCCCGGCCCGGCGCAAGTTTCTGAAAACGCCGGCCACCGAATACGCCCACTGCCTCGACGCCTTCACCCGCCTGGCCCTGGCCCGGCCCCAGGTGGCCATGACCCTGACCCACAACGGCCGGGTCATGGCGCGCTACCCGGCGCAGGACTGGCAGGCGCGCGCCCTGGCCGTGCTGGGCGACGACTTCGCCCGGCATGCGCGGCTGATCGACGAGGGCAGTGCTGATATCCGTTTGACCGGCTGGGCCGGCCTGCCGGCCTATGCCAAGGCCAGCCGCGACGCCCAGTTCGTCTTCGTCAACGGCCGCTTCGTGCGCGACAAGGTGCTCAGCCACGCCGCGCGCGAGGCCTATCGCGACATCCTGCACGGCAGCCGGCACCCGGCCTATTGCCTGTTTTTGGAGATTGACCCGGCCCGGGTCGACGTCAACGTGCATCCGGCCAAGACCGAGGTGCGCTTTCGCGACAGCCAGGCCGTGCACCGCTTCGTCTTCCATGCCCTGGAGCGGGCGCTGGGGCGTCAGGAATCAGCGATCAGTGATCAGCTGTCAGCGGTCAGCAATCAAGTGGCATCAGTAGAGGACAGTTCCCCTCGCCCTCCGGGAGAGCACCCTATAGGACATAAAGGGCTAGGGGTGAGGGAAACGGAGAAGGGACCTTGGGCTTCGAGACTCCAGCAAACCAACCTCGGTCTCGCCGTGGCCGAGCCCGCCGCCTACTACCAGATGGTGGCCGAGGCGCTGGCCACACCCCCCTCTCCCGCAAGCGGGAGAGGGGCTGGGGGAGAGGGAGCCGTGCCTTCACAAAGCGCCGAGGCCCCGCCCCTGGGCTACGCCCTGGCCCAGCTCGCCGGCATCTACATCCTGGCCGAAAACGCGAAGGGCCTGGTCGTGGTCGATATGCACGCCGCGCACGAGCGCATCCTCTACGAGCGCTTGAAGACCGCCCTGGGTTCGCGCCAGGTCGCCATGCAGCCCCTGCTGGTACCGGTGGTGTTCGCCGCCAGCGCGAAGGAAATGGCCGCGGCCGAGGCGCATCATGCCGAGCTCCTGGAACTGGGCCTGGAGCTGTCGGCCGTTTCGCCCACCCACCTGGCCCTGCGCGCCCTGCCGGCCATGCTGAAAGACGCCGACGGCGAAAATCTGGCGCGCGAGATCCTGAAGGAAGTGGCCGAATTCGGCGCCAGTCAGGCCATCGAGGCCCGGCGCAACGAACTCCTGGCCACCCTGGCCTGCCACGGCGCCGTGCGCGCCAACCGCAAGCTCAGCCTGCCCGAGATGAACGCGCTCTTGCGCGACATGGAGCAGACCCTGCGCGCCGACCAGTGCAACCACGGCCGGCCCACCTGGTTTCAACTCACGGTGCATGAACTGGACAAGATGTTCATGCGCGGCAAGTAGATCGTCATTCCGCGTTTATCCTCGCGTAGCGGGGAAAGCGGGAATCCAGTCATAAGGATTGAATCATGAACAAAGGCAAACCCCTCGACATCCCCATCCGCATCGCCCCGGCCGAACAGGCCATCCCCGGCGAGGCGGAGGCCAAAAGCTGCGCCTCCGGCGAGCCCTACGCCCTCATGGTGCTGGGCGACTCCATGCTGCCCGAATTCGAAGAAGGCGAGATCATCGTGGTCGAACCCGAAGGCCTGGCCAAGGACGGCTCCTATGTGGTGGCCTGGGCCAACGAGGAATACATCTTCCGCCAGCTGGTGCGACACCCCGAGGGCTGGATGCTCAAACCCCTGAACCCGCTCTACCCCAACATCCCCATCGACGACCCGAAACAGGCGGTCAAGGGGGTGGTGATCATGAAGAAGAAACCGGGCAAGCGCAAAGAGCAGAAGTCTTACGTCTGATTGATTTCGTCACTCCCGTAGAAACGGGAGTCCAGCCGTCGCTTGAGATCGGGGCGACCCCGATGGCTTCAGGCCTCGACCTCGATGTATTCGACCGTACTTGCCGGTTGCGGAATTGGCAGGCCATCCTCGCGCAGACCCTCGATGTGGAATTCAATGGCCTCGCGAATCTCCCGCTCGACTTCCTCGATGCTATGCCCCGTGGCAACGCAGCCCGGCAAATCGGGCACATAGGCCGAGTAGTTGTTATCGGTTTTTTCGACAACGATTGCGTAGCGCATAGTCACTCCTTCAAACCGGCTTGCTTGAGGATGCTGTTCAAGGTGCCGGGGCCTGTTCAGTCAGCCTGGCTTTGCCTTGTTCAGATCGTGCATTGCGAGCTTGGGGGTGGCAGGGCGGGTCTCGTCATTTGATTCAACTGGCATACAGGCAAAAGGCAAGACCTGACCCTGTGCCTATGTTCTGTGCTCACATGTTCAGGGCGGCCGAAGCCGCCCTGCAAGTTCTACCCACAGTTACCGCAAGTCGGTTTCTGCGAATCGAAGCACATGTTGACGTTGAAGAACGTTTCGGAACCAAACACATTGAAGCAGAAGGCATACCAGCAGTATTTGGTGCCGTTCTCGCATCCTTCCAAATAGCAAAACAGCAACCAGCGATATTCCTTGACCCACTGGAATTGGTAGCACCATTTGGTCACGGTGCGCGTGCAGGTACGGAACCATTCCCAAGGCCACCAGCCGGGGCACCAATAGCGTTCTGTCACGGTTGTCTGTTGAGGCATGTTGTCTCCCTTCTTGGTCGATCGCTGCCGATGTGTAAATGCCAAAGGAGTGCAGCGTTTCCGCCAATGGCAGGCCAAGCTCGGATGGATCGAAAGGCAATGTCTCCCGTGCCGCTGTGGCGTGTAATTGATGTTATGCGTCGCCTGATATCGGTGCCAGATCGCGCGGCTGGCTTTTTTCGGTTACAGACTAACGAATGCCCAGACTGACTGCAATGTCTGAACTATGGCCCCGGAGGGCTGCAATCGGGGGGCGACAGAGTCAGGTCCTGCTTATTGCCCGCATGCTAGTTGGGTCAAAAGGCAAGACCTGACCCCTTGTCCTTGACCCCTTGTCCTCTCTCTTCTGCCTGACCGACTGCGCATTGGTATTGGCACTTTGTGACGTGGATGCTGGTATCTGTGGTTGAGGTGGGTAGACCGTCACAAATAGCTGAACGGCTCCAATCACGAGAAGAACGGCTGTAAGCCCAAAAAGCGCCCAAGTAAGACGGACAACTTTCCGTTGCGCCGAATCCAGCTCTTCACTTAACTGAACGAGCAAAGCAGCGAACTCCGGAATCATCTTACCTATGACGACGTCACCGCTCTCCCGCTCAAAACCTTTGAGGAGGGAACGCAACGCTTCCAGATGTACGCGAGATGCCTTCATGTCCTGCCTAACGTGAAAGCTCACCGGCGCGCCGCTTGCGGCGCGTCCGCGTGGGGCGCTTGGTTAGGCCGCATACGGCCCATTACCCGAGTTGGACGCGCTTTCAGAATAAGGCTCGTCGGTTCCACTGTAGAGACTGCGAATTTCCAGGGTTATATTCACGCCACTAGTTGCGGCTTTTTCTTGAATCTCGCTCAGCTTCGTATCTTGAAGCTCAATTAGCGACATCGCTCCTGCTATTTGGTCATCGGGATTTGCGGCTATTCCTACTTGCTTATACCAAGTGGCGTCGGTGCGGCGAACAGTAGAGTGGCAGCTGGCGGCTAAAAGGTTTAGTTCAGCCCCTCGTGCTTCAAATTTGAATGCGGCCTCAAGGCCCGCAAGCGCCGTAATGACGACACCTAGAAGCGTGAATACCATGAATCCATGTTCTTTATAACCGGCGAATGCCTGTTCCCAAGCGCTTTGCGTCGCGGCTATAGCTCCACAGAAAATCAGAAGCACCCGGACCCAAGCGGCGGTTCGCCGATATTTTTGGGCAGCTCGCGCGAGAATATCCGCTACTCTCTGTAACTCCCGTTGTCGCGCTGAAATCCCCTCCTGGAGCATTTCGACTTTTGATCCTGCGCCGTAAGCTGCCATAGAACTCTCCTATGCGGCCTAACGTTGAAGGTGAGGGACGCGGAGCGAGCAAGCGAAGCCCGCTTGCGGAGCGTCCCTCTCGACCGCAATGTTAGGCATGTTTTTTCCTTGGGTGGTGGAAACGCCAATTTGCCAAGCAAAGGTAGGCAAACGAGAAGACGCCAAGGCAGAAACCAATGCCATGAAACCACGGTTTAAGTTCTGGTGACGGCGCCAAAGTGCCTGCCATTTCTGCAAAGAACCAACCAACAGGGGCGAAGATTAGAACTGGGGTCGTAGCCAGCAAGGCAACGCCGTCACCGAAATATGAACGAAGCGGCAGGTAAGCCAGCGGCAACATAGAAATAACGACAAGCAGCCGCCAGTCTCGTTGGTCGAGCTTCCATTGGATTCCCAGCTCCATTGCTAAATGCCTAACGCCGCGTTGAGCCGCGCGGGGCACGGACACGACAGGAAACGGTGTGTTGTCTCACCGCGTCGGCCTCGAACGCATAGTTAAACATCACCCTTTTTCTTGTGCCATGACTCAAGAACATAAAGAGCGACCGTGTGTGCCGCATGTATCGCTAACCGAGCGTGACGCGGTTCGAGTTTATATGCCTTGCGCCCCGAACCGTGTGCACTACTTGCATGTGTGCGCAAGCCACCAATGCCATGAACCACAGACAACATGCCGGTAAGAATCTGTTGTAAGTCTTGATCTTCGACCCTGCTCGGATCCAGACCCAGGTGTTTTCGAACTACATTCCAAACGCCTTGAAGGTCTTGTTTTGCCGGCATTTCCAAACCTTCATCTTCTATATACACCTTACATACTGATTCAAGGATGTTCGCGGCTGCCGATACCGCCTCCCGCGGATCAGTACCAACGTTTGTTGTGGCTCTTTCAAACTCACGATCAATAGCCCCAAGGTCTTTCTCACGAATGAACTCCGCCAGTGTGCGTGTGGGGGTGCCTAGTGAACTTACAACACTACCGCCACGCAGATATTGAAGCTCGCTTTCGGCAAGAACGCGGTTAATGCGACCACGAGATTCAATGAGCGGCTGATCCCATGTGTTGCTGGGATTAACAGGACCATCCATATAGGACTCAAGGATTCGGCCCAGTACTTTGAGCGGGTCTGACGATTTGTCTTTGTTTGTTCGCCGAAGCCACTCAAGAGCTTTGGCGTGTTTGCTCCCTTCGGGTGGATCGCCAGACGCACCGGCATAGGTAAACAGGCTATCGAGAGTGGCATGGGACTCGCGAGATGAGGCAATCTCGGCAATTACCGCAAGGACAGGGGCGGGAATCTCGCGTCGCATGTTGTGATGTTTAACGTTCAAGGTAAGGGGCTGGCTGGAGGCGGGCGAAGCCCGCTGTAAGCCAGTCCCTCTTGACCGCAATGTTAGATTTTTTCACGAACCGCCCCGCATTTTTTGCTCGCGGATTCAAATTCGAAGTG
>DDKN01000088.1 GCA_002339725.1 Thiobacillus sp. UBA2597 | reverse complement strand
TCCATGTCGATGAAGTCGATCACGATCAGGCCACCCAGATCCCTCAGGCGCAGCTGACGGGCGACTTCCTCGGCCGCCTCCAGATTGGTGTTGAAGGCGGTTTGCTCGATATCGGCGCCCTTGGTCGCCTGGGCCGAGTTGACGTCGATGGCGACCAGGGCCTCGGTGTGGTCGATCACGATGGCGCCGCCCGAGGGCAGGGGCACCGTGCGCGAATAGGCGTTCTCGATCTGGTGCTCGATCTGGAAGCGGGAGAACACCGGCACGCTGTCGGTGTACAGCTTCACCCGGTTCACGTTGTTCGGCATCACATGGGCCATGAACTGGCGCGCCTGCTCGTAGATGGCCGGGGTGTCGATCAGGATCTCGCCGATGTCGGCGGTGAAGTAGTCGCGGATGGCGCGGATGACCAGGCTCGATTCCTGATAGATCAGGAAGGCGCCTTTTTGCGACTTGGCGGCCGAGTCGATGGCCTGCCAGAGCTGGAGCAGGTAGTTCAGGTCCCACTGCAGCTCCTCGACCGAACGGCCGATGCCGGCGGTGCGGGCGATCAGGCTCATGCCGGCCGGCACTTCCAGCTGGGCCAGGGCATCGCGCAGCTCGTTGCGCTCCTCACCCTCGATCCGGCGGGAGACGCCGCCGCCGCGCGGGTTGTTCGGCATCAGCACCAGGTAGCGGCCGGCCAGGCTGATGAAGTTGGTCAGGGCCGCGCCCTTGGTGCCGCGCTCGTCCTTTTCGACCTGGACGATGAGTTCCTGGCCTTCCTTGAGAAAGTCCTGGATGCGGCCGCGGGTGATATCGCCGCTTTCGGCACCGGCGAGGGAGGAGCGGGCGATTTCCTTGAAAGGCAGGAAGCCGTGGCGCTCGGCGCCGTAATCGACGAAGCAGGCCTCCAGACTGGGTTCGACGCGGGTGACGACACCCTTGTAGATATTGCCCTTGCGTTGTTCCTTGGTGGCGGACTCAATGTCGAGGTCGATCAGTTTCTGGCCTTCGACAATGGCGACGCGCAGTTCTTCCGCCTGCGTCGCATTGAATAACATGCGTTTCATGTTTTACCCCTGCGCCATGCGCCCCGGGGCGATAAACCCGCCGCGAAGCTGGGTCGCGGCAGCAAAGCGAGCAGGGATCAGCAGACTGGTTGGTTTCGGTCTTGTTCTGTCACGTGCATGGTTTCGGGTTTATCCTTGGCCCGCCGGCCAGGCCGTCGGGAGGTATCCGGGTGCAAATCGCGCTATCAAATACGTTACCATTGGCCCCGGCCGTTCTTCCGGCGTTCTCCTCGATCGGGTCGAGGGCTACGCGCAGTCCGCGCCGAAGCTCCATCTTCACTCATCTGGCGAACCGGTTCGCCTGGCCTTCACGGGCGGCCTTCTTTTAATGCGAATCGCGCCCATCAAGACAAACTGCGAGGCCGGAGGCCTTAAACCGGCGAGTGAAACAACCGGCACTTTCTCGGTGCGGCGCGGGCAGGTTCTTCAACGCCCTCGGGGCCGGCTCTGAAAGTGCACAAAGTATAACAGTGGAATGAAAGACTTAGGTAACAAAGCGGCAAAAAAGCCGGCGGCCGGACCAAATCCGGGCGCGGCCCGGCCGGCGGCACGGGTTGCCAAGGTGCTGATCGGGCCGGAGGAGGCCGGCCAGCGGCTGGATAACTTCCTGTTTCGCAAGCTGAAAGGGGTGCCCAAGACCCGGATCTACCGCATGTGCCGGGATGGCGAGGTGCGGGTGAACAGCAAGCGGATCGAGCCGGCCTACCGCCTGGAGGAAGGCGACGAGGTGCGCATCCCGCCGGTCCGGCTGGCCGAGCGACCGGACAAGGCGCCGGTACGGGTGGCCAAGCCCCTGCTCGAACGGGTGATCTACCGCGACGACAGCCTGCTCGTCATCGACAAGCCGGCCGGCATGGCCGTGCACGGCGGCAGCGGGGTGAGCCAGGGCGTAATCGAGCAGTTGCGGGCCGAATTGCCCGAGGCCCGCTTCCTGGAACTGGCCCACCGCCTGGACCGGGAGACCTCCGGGGTGCTGGTCCTGGCCTTGAAGCGCTCGGCCCTGGTCGAACTGCACCGCATGCTGCGCGAGGGCGAGACCCGCAAGTGTTACCTCACCCTGGCCACCGGCCACTGGCGCGACCCGGTGCGCAACGTCCGCCTGGCCCTGAAGAAATATGTGACCGGCGAGGGCGAGCGGCGGGTCGCCGCCCAGGAGGGCGGCCAGGCCGCCCACACCATCTTCCGCCTGGTCGGGCATTACCCCGGCTTCAGCCTGCTCGAGGCGGAACTCAAGACCGGCCGCACCCACCAGATCCGGGTGCACCTGGCCGCACTCAAGCACCCCATCGCCGGCGACGACAAATATGGCGACTTCGAGCTGAACAAGCGCTTGAAATCCCGGGGGCTCAAACGCATGTTCCTGCATGCCGCCTCGCTCGAGTTCAAACACCCGCTCACCGGTAAGCCGCTCAAGCTGGAGGCGCCGCTGCCGGATGACCTGCAAGGCTTTTTGAATTCACTGAAAACGGAATCCTGACTTGGCCAAACGCTTCGATCTGCTCATCTTCGACTGGGACGGCACCCTGCTGGACTCGGCCGGCACCATCGTCGCCAGCATCCAGGCCGCCTGCGCCGACATCGGCTGGCCGGTGCCCAGCCGCGAGGCGGCCAGCCACATCATCGGCCTGGGCCTGAAGGAGGCGGTGGCGACCCTGTTCCCCGACATGCCCGAGGCCGAGCATCCGCGCCTGGCGGAGCGCTACCGCTATCACTATCTGGCCCAGGATGAAACCATCCCCCTGTTCGAGGGCGCGGCTGAACTGATCGCCGAGCTGCATGGCCGCGGCTTTCTGCTCGCCGTGGCCACCGGCAAGGCCCGGCGCGGCCTGGTCCGGGCCTTCGAGCACAGCGGCCTGGGCCCTTATTTTCACGCCTCGCGCACGGCCGACGAGACCTTTTCCAAGCCCCATCCGGCCATGCTCATGGAGCTGCTGGACGAGTTGATGGTCGGGCGCGAGCGGGCGCTGATGATCGGCGACACCAGCCACGACCTGCAGATGGCGCAGAACGCCGGCATGTCCGCGCTGGCCGCCGGCTACGGCGCCCACCCGCCCGAGAGCCTGCATGCCTACCAGCCGCTCGCCGTCTGTCACCGCTTCGAGGACCTGGCCGCATGGCTGAAAACCAACGCCTGATCTGCGCCGCCGCCGAGCTGGAGGAATCCGGCAAGGGCGTGCGCTTCGAGGTGGAGTGGGGCGGCCAGCCGACGCCGGCCTTCGTCATCCGCTTCAAAGGCCGGGTCTATGGCTACCTCAACCGCTGCGGCCATATCCCGGTCGAGCTCGACTTTCAGCCCGGGGAATTTTTCGACGACAGCCGGTTATACTTGGTCTGTGCCACCCATGGCGCCCTCTACGCCCCGGAATCCGGGGCCTGCCTGGGGGGACGCTGCGAGCGGCGGGGTCTGCTGCCGCTTGAGGTGATCGAGCGCGACGGCGGTATTTATCTGAAGGACTGAACATGGCCGAAGGTCAGGAAAGCTGGGAACGTGAGGCACTCGAGCGCTTGTTGCTCGAGCAGATCCGGGAGCAACGCAAGGCGCGGCGCTGGACCATCTTCTTCCGCTCGCTGCTGTTCATCTGGCTGTTTCTGGTGCTCATCATGTTCGCGGCCAAGCAGGACGGCGAGCTCAAACCCGGCCCGCACACCGCGCTGATCGACATCCAGGGCGAGATCGGCGGCGGCGACGTGGTCGCCGACGACATCGTGGCCGCGCTCAACAATGCCTTCAAGGACAAGCGCAGCAAGGCCGTGGTGCTGCGCATCAACAGCCCGGGCGGCAGCCCGGTCGCCTCCGGCATCATTTACGACGAGATCCGCCGCCTGCGCGCCAAGTATCCCCAGACCCCGGTCTATGCCGTGGCCGACGACCTGTGTGCCTCGGGCGGCTATTACATCGCGGCGGCGGCCGACCGGATCTATGTCGACAAGGCCTCGCTGATCGGCTCCATCGGGGTGCTGATGGACGGCTTCGGCTTCACCGAGACCATGAGGAAACTGGGGGTCGAGCGGCGCCTGCTCGCCGCCGGTGAGAACAAGGGCTTCCTCGATCCCTTCTCGCCGGAGGACCCCAAGCAGGTGGCCCACGCCCGCGCCATGCTGGCCGAGATCCATCAGCAGTTCATCCAGGCCGTGCGCCAGGGACGTGGCGCCCGGCTGAAGGAGAGCCCCGAGTTGTTCAGCGGTTTGGTCTGGAATGGGGCCAAGAGCATCGAACTCGGTCTGGCCGACGGCCTGGGTAGCCTGGATTATGTCGCGCGCGAAGTGGTTCAGGCCGAGGACATCCTCGACTTCACCCCGCAGGAGAGCCTCGCCGACCGCCTGGCCAAGCGCCTGGGCACCGCCATCGGCGAGGCCATGCGGCCCTGGGCCAAGGACCCGCTCAGCGTCCGTTGATGGCCGAGCCCTACCAGCCCATCCCCTGCGCCTTCCATGAGAGTTTGGAGTTCGCCGTGCTGCGCCGGCAGCGCCTGCGCCTGCGCTATCGCACCGAAGCGGGCGAGGTCGAGGCCGTGGTCCTGCCGCTCGACGTCGCCACCCGGGACGGCGCGGAGTGGCTGAGTTTCCAGGCCGAAGCCGGCGCAAGGCAGGTCATCCGGCTGGACGCCATCGTCAGCGCGCAGCCGGCCTGAGCACCCCCTCTTGAAATTCCCGGGAGTGCCCCCATTCCCTACGCAGGTTTAATTCCCTAAGGCGCGAATGAGCATGCAACACGAACAGAGCAACCCCGAGACCGCGGAGTCGGCCGCCAGCGAGACCGACAAGGAAGTCAGCCCCAGCCTGGAAGAGATGCTGCGCCTGGCCGAGCTGAAGGCCGAGGAGCACCACGATGCCTGGCTGCGGGCCAAGGCCGAGACCGAGAACGTGCGCCGGCGCAGTCTGGAGGAGGCCGAGAAGGCGCGCAAATTCGCGATCGAGAAATTCGCCGGCGAGCTGCTGGCGGTGAAGGACAGCCTGGAAGCGGCCCTGGCCACCGGCGACAATGCCACCCTGGACAGCCTGAAAAGCGGGGTGGAACTGACCCTGCGTCAGCTGACGTCGGTGTTCGAAAAGCAGAACCTGATCGAAATCAACCCGCTGGGCCAGAAATTCGACCCCAACCTGCACCAGGCCATCGGCGTGGTGGAAGGCGAGGGCGAATCCAACACCGTCGCCAATGTGTTGCAGAAGGGCTATCTGCTCAACGATCGGGTGCTGCGCCCCGCCCTGGTCCAGGTTTTCAAGTAGGCCCACTTGAAGCCAGGGGTTTCAACCACATATCAACCACAGTTGAACTTGTATTCGAAGGAATAAGGACATGGGAAAGATCATCGGCATCGACCTGGGTACCACCAATAGCTGCGTGGCCATCATGGAAGGCGGCAAGCCCAAGGTCATCGAGAACGCTGAAGGCGCCCGCACCACGCCGTCGGTGGTGGCCTACACCGATGACGGCGAGATTCTGGTCGGCGCACCGGCCAAGCGTCAGGCGGTGACCAATCCGAAGAACACCCTGTACGCGGTCAAGCGCCTGATCGGGCGCCGCTATGACGAGCCGGTCGTGCAGAAGGACATTGGCCTCGTGCCCTACAAGATCGTCAAGGCCGACAACGGCGACGCCTGGGTCGAGGTGCGCGGGGAGAAGAAGGCCCCGCCGCAGATCTCGGCCGAGGTCCTCAAGAAGATGAAGAAGACCGCCGAGGACTACCTGGGCGAGCCGGTCACCGAGGCGGTGATCACCGTGCCGGCCTACTTCAACGACAGCCAGCGCCAGGCGACCAAGGACGCCGGCCGCATCGCCGGCCTCGAGGTCAAGCGCATCATCAACGAGCCGACCGCGGCCGCGCTGGCCTTCGGCATGGACAAGAAAGAGGGTGACCGCAAGATCGCCGTGTTCGACCTGGGCGGTGGCACCTTCGACATCTCCATCATTGAAATTGCCGAAGTCGAGGGCGAGCACCAGTTCGAGGTGTTGTCCACCAACGGCGACACCTTCCTGGGCGGCGAGGACTTCGACCAGCGCCTGATCGATTACATCATCGAGGAATTCAAGAAGGAGCAGGGCGTCGACCTGTCCAAGGACGTGCTCGCCCTGCAGCGCCTGAAAGAGGCGGCCGAGAAGGCGAAGATCGAGCTTTCCTCCACCACCCAGACCGAGGTCAATCTGCCCTATATCACGGCGGATGCCAGTGGCCCGAAGCACCTGGTGATGAAGATCACCCGGGCCAAGTTCGAGAGCCTGGTCGAGGACCTGATCGAGCGCACCATCGAGCCCTGCAAGGTCGCGATCAAGGATGCCGGCATCAAGGTCTCCGACATCAGCGACGTGATCCTGGTCGGCGGCCAGACCCGCATGCCCAAGGTGCAGGAGAAGGTGAAGGAGTTCTTCGGCCGCGAGCCGCGCAAGGACGTCAACCCGGACGAGGCGGTGGCCATCGGCGCCGCGATCCAGGGTGGCGTGCTCCAGGGCGAGGTCAAGGACGTGCTGCTGCTCGACGTGACCCCCTTGTCCCTGGGCATCGAGACCCTGGGCGGCGTGATGACCAAGCTCATCCCGAAGAACACCACCATCCCGACCCGGGCCTCGCAGGTGTTCTCGACCGCCGACGACAACCAGACGGCGGTGACCATCCACGTGCTGCAGGGTGAGCGCGAAATGGCCTCCGGCAACAAGAGCCTGGGCCAGTTCAACCTGACCGACATCCCGCCTGCGCCGCGCGGCATGCCGCAGATCGAAGTCACCTTCGACATCGACGCCAACGGCATCCTGCACGTCTCGGCCAAGGACAAGGCGACCAACAAGGAGGCCAAGATCACCATCAAGGCCAACTCGGGTCTCACCGAGGACGAGATCAAGAAGATGGTGGCCGACGCCGAGGCGCATGCGGCCGAGGATCACAAGGCCTTCGAGCTGGCCAACGCCCGCAACCAGTGCGACGCCATGATCCACACGGTGAACAAGGCCCTCAAGGAGCACGGCGACAAGGTGCCGGCCGACGAGAAGGCCCGGATCGAGGCCGCGGTCAAGGCGGCCGAGGAGGCGATCAAGGGCTCGGACAAGGCCGAGATCGAGGCCAAGACCCAGGCCCTGGCCGAGGCCAGCCACAAGCTGGCCGAGCAGATGTACGGCCAGCAGGCCGGCGCCGAAGCCGGTGCCCAGCCGGGGGCCGGTGCGGCCGGCGGCAAGAAGACCGATGAGGACGTGGTCGACGCCGAGTTCGAAGAGGTCAAGGACAAGTAACCGTGGCCTGCCGGCAACCGCCGGCAGCGCCCATCACGACGCCGGTGCCCGCACCGGCGTTTTTTTTCAGACGCCGGCTTGCAGGGTCACCGGCAGTTCGATCTTCTTGCCCTCGCGCAGAATGGTCAGCTTCACCGTGTCGCCGACCCGGTGATCGTCCAGGGTGGCGAGCAGCTTGCCCACCGAATCGACCGCCTTGCCGTCCACGGCGAGGATGGTGTCGCCCGGCACGATGCCGCCGTCCGGGCTGATGCGCGCGCCCTTGAGGCCGGCGGCTTCCGCCGCCGAGCCGGGCGTCACCCGCAGCACCACCACCCCGGCCACGCCGCGCAATTGGGCCAGGCGTTGATTGAGCCCTTCGTCCACCTCGATGCCCAGGGCCGGGCGGATGTACTTGCCCGCCTTGATCAGTTGCGGCGCCACGCGATTGACGGTGTCCACCGGCACGGCGAAGCCGATCCCCGCACTGGCGCCGCTCGGGCTGTAGATGGCGGTATTGATGCCGATCAGGCGCCCGGCCGAATCGAGCAGCGGTCCGCCCGAATTGCCGGGATTGATGGCGGCATCGGTCTGGATCAGGTGCTCGATGGTGTTGCCGTTGTCGCCTTCGAGGGAGCGATCGAGCGCCGAGACGATGCCGGTGGTGAGGGTCCAGTCCAGGCCGAAGGGGTTGCCGATGGCGAATACCTTCTGGCCGACCTTGAGATCGTGGCTGGTGCCGATGGGCACCGGTGGCGGGCGTTTGAAACCGACCCCGATTCTCAGCACCGCGATGTCATGGGCCGGCGAGGCCCCGACCAGTGCGGCCCGGAAGCTGCGGCCGTCGGCCAATTGCACCGTTGCCTCGCTGGCGTTTTCGATCACGTGGAAGTTGGTGATGACATGACCGGCATCGTCCCAGATGAAGCCGGAGCCGGTGCCGCGCGGCACCGAGAAGACGTTGCGGCTCCACAAATCCATGACCTGGGTCCGGGTGGTGATATAGACCACGCTGTTTTTCGATTTCTCGAACAGTTCGATCGTGGCCTTCTCGTCGGCGGCCAATTCGCCCCGTGGGGTAACCAGGCGCGGGGTGCTGTCCGGCGCGCCGGCGAACCAGCCGAAGAGGTCCGGTGTCGCGCGCCAGAGCAGGATCACAAAGGCCGTGGCCAAGGTGAGCCAGAACAGACGAACGAGGAAACGGTCGGGCATGGGCAGTCATCCTTTTGCGTGCGGCCTTCGGCGCGCTGGGTGCCGGAAGGCGGATCCGTCAGGGCGTGGTGTCCGCCGGTTGATCGAATCCGGATTGTAACTGCTCGCGCAAGCGGGCGATGAAACGGTCGGCCCCCTCGGCCGGGATGCCGGCGGTGAGCAGGGCCTGCTCCGCCAGGGCGAGCCCGGCGGCCAGCCGTTCCACATAGACGCGCACGCCGGGAATCGCCACCAGTCGGTGCGCCTCCTGATCGCTCAGGCTGGTGGCGAGCAGCGGGATGTCCGGGTGGCTGTGGCGCAGCCAGTGCGCGATGCGCAAGGCCTGTTCCGGCCGATGGAAGGTGATCACCACCAGGCGCGCACGCTCCACCCCGGCGGCGCGCAGGGTGTTGATGCGGCTCGCATCGCCATAGTGCACCGGCAGGCCGGCGCGGCGCGCCGCCTGGAAGGCCTCGTAATCGGTTTCCACCATGAGGTGGGGGATGTCCGCCGCCGTCAGCGCCTGGCTCACGATCCGCCCCAGATGACCGGCGCCGCAGATGACCACGTGATCGCGCAGTTGCTCCGAGCGGCGGCGCCCTTCGGCTTCCTCCTCCTGGGGCGGGGCAGGATGCGAGGCGGTGCGCGACAACATGCGCACGATCCGCTCGTGATGCCGGATCAAAAGCGGCGCCGCGCCCATGGACAAGGCCAAGGCGACCAGGGGCGCCTGGCCGAGTTCGGCCGGCACCACTCCGAGGGAGAGCGCACTGGCGAGCAGCAGCAGGCCGAATTCCCCCCCATGGCCCAGAATCACCGCACCGCGCCAGGCGTCTGGGCGCGACAGGCCGGCCAGTCGCAAAGCCGGCCAGGTCAGCAGCATTTTCACCGGCACCAGCAGCAGCAGCCAGGCCAGCACCGAAAGCGGGGCGGCGATGAGCTGGCCGCCGTCGAGCTGGAGCCCGATGGTGATGAAGAACAGACTGGTGAGCAAATCCCGGAAAGGACGGATGTCGTCCTCCATGCGATGCCGAAAATCGCTCTCGCCCAGCACCACGCCGGCGAGAAAGGCACCCAGGGCAGCCGATACGCCCAAGGCGTGGGCGCCATAGGCTGCGGCGATCACGATGGTCAAGGCGGCCAGCAGGAACACCTCGCCGCTGCCATGACGCGCCACCCAGGCCATGAAGCGGTGCAAGGGGCGATGGGACACCCATACCGCCAGCACGAACAGGGCGAGCACCCCCAGCACTTCGGCAGCGACGGCGCTGGCGCTCGGCGCGCCACCCCGGCCCCAGATCGCCAGCAGGGCCAGCACCGGGATGGTCGCCACGTCCTGGAATACCAGCACGGCCATGGCCATGCGGCCGTGGCGCACGGTGAGTTCACCCTGTTCGGCGAGCTGTTTGGCCGCAATGGCGCTGGACGACATGGCCGCCGCCGCGCCCAGCACCAGGCTGGCAGCGGGGCTTGCGCCCAGGGCATGGACGCCGAGCCCCACCACGAGACCGACGCACAGCATCTGCAGGGTACCGGCGGACAACACCCGGCGCCAGGTAGCCCACAGCCCGGAGACCGAAAACTCCAGCCCCACCATGAACAAAAGCAGCACCACCCCGACCTCGGCCAGAAAGGTGAGGCTCGGGCCGGGCTGGAGCAGGCCCAGGACCGAGGGCCCGAGCAGCACACCCGCCGCCAGGTAGCCCAGCAGGGTGGGCAGGCGCAGGCGCGCTGAAGCGGCAGCGGCCAGGGTGCCGGCCACCAGCAGCACGAAGGCGAAGGAAAACAGATCCTGCACGGTTCAGCCCCGAGGCGCGGGCCGTGCGCGTCAGCTCAGCTGCGCCTGCACCCAGCGCACGATGTCCTGGGCCCCCATGGCCCCGGCCTGCCGCGCGACTTCACGGCCGCCGGAAAACAGGGCCAGGGTGGGAATGCTGCGGATGCCGAACTGGGCCCCCAACATCGGTTCGGCCTCGGTGTCCACCTTGGCCAGGCGCAGGCGCGGCTCCAGCAGGCGCGCCGCCTGCTCGAACTGGGGCGCCATCATCTTGCAGGGGCCGCACCAGGGGGCCCAGAAATCCACCAGCACCGGGATGTCGCTGCGTTCGATGTGTTTGGCGAAGCTGGCCGCCGTCAGGGCCACGGGATGGCCCGTGAACAGGGCCTGGTGGCATTTGCCGCAATTGGGGCCCTGGGCCAGGCGCGCCGCGGGCACGCGATTCACCGCCTGGCAATGGGGACAGACGATGTTGAGAGTGTCGCTCACGAGGGTTCTCCTGTCATTGATGGAACTTGTTGTTATGTGGTGGCGGAGGAGGCGTTCCCAAGTGCCGGCTTCTTCAGCTCGACCGTGAGCGAGCGGATCGCACTTTCATCCAGGGTTTCCTTGGCCAGCAGCTCGGCGGCGCAGCGCTCCAGGATGTCCCGGTTGTCCTGCAGGATGCGGTAGGCGCGCTCGAACACGCCCATCACCACGCCGCGCACCGCCGCGTCGATGCGCGCCTGGGTGGATTCCGCCACCCGGCAACCGCCGGCGGCCAGTTCCGGCACGTCCAGAAAGCGCGGGCGCTGGGCCTCGAAGGCGATGTAGCCCAGATCCTCGTCCATGCCGTAGCGGGTGATCATGTCGCGCGCGATGTCGGTGGCCTTGGCCAGATCGTCGGCGGCCCCGGTGGATAGCTCACCGAACACCAGCTTCTCCGCCGCACGCCCGCCGAGCAGGACGGCGATCTTGTTTTCCAGCTCCTGGCGGGTCATGAGGTAGCGGTCTTCGGTGGGCCGCTGGATGGTGTAACCCAAAGCACCGATGCCGCGCGGGATGATGGAGACCTTGTGCACCGGGTCGGTGCCGGGCAATGCCAGGGCCACCAGGGCGTGGCCCATCTCGTGATAGGCCACGGTTTTGCGCTCGTGCGCGTTGAGCACCCGGCTTTTCTTTTCCAGGCCGGCGACGATGCGCTCGACCGCCGCGGTGAAGTCGCCCAGGGTCACGGCCTCGGCCTGGCGCCGGGTGGCCATGAGGGCGGCCTCGTTCACCAGGTTGGCAAGATCCGCACCGGAAAAGCCGGTGGTGAGTGCCGCCACCTGTTCCAGGTCCACCTCCGGCGCGAGCTTGATCTTCTTCGCATGTACCTTGAGGATGGCCACCCGGCCCTGTTTGTCCGGCCGATCCACCAGCACCTGGCGGTCGAACCGACCGGCGCGCAGCAGGGCCGGGTCGAGGATCTCGGGTCGGTTGGTGGCGGCGAGAATGATCAGCCCGACCGAGGAATCGAAGCCATCCATCTCGGTCAGCAACTGGTTCAAGGTCTGCTCGCGCTCGTCATGGCCGCCGATGGGTCCGGCCGCGCCGCGCGCCCGGCCCAGGGCATCCAGCTCGTCGATGAAGATGATGGCCGGGGCCTTTTGCCGCGCCTGCTCGAACAGGTCGCGCACCCGGGCCGCGCCCACGCCCACGAACATCTCGACGAACTCGGAACCGGAAATCGAGAAGAAGGGTACGCCGGCCTCGCCGGCCACCGCCTTGGCCAGCAGGGTCTTGCCGGTGCCGGGCGGGCCCACCAGAAGCACGCCCTTGGGAATGCGCGCCCCGAGGCGGCCGTATTCCTGCGGATGCTTGAGGAAATCCACCACCTCGGCCAGCTCGGCCTTGGCCTCGTCCACGCCCGCCACATCGTCGAAACCGACGCCGGTATCCTGTTCCACATACACCTTGGCCCGGCTCTTGCCGATGGTCATGAAGCCGCCCATGCCCTGTTTCTCGGCGAACTTGCGGAACAGGAAGAACCAGACCGCGAAAAAGACCAGCACCGGCAACACCCAGGACAACAGATCGCGCAGGAAGGTGCTCTCGATCCGTCGGGTGTAGGGCACGCCATACTGGGACAGGCGTGCGGCGAGCTCCGGCTCGACCCGGTTGGCGACGATCACGGTCTTGCCCTTGGCATCGGGGGCCTTGAGCTTGCCGGTGAGGACCTGGTCGGACACCAACACCTCCGCCACCCGTCCATCCTTCAGCGCCTGTTCGAACTCGCTATATGGCACCGGCTCCACGGTGCGGCTGGCCTGCCACCAGTTCTGCAACATCAGGAGCAGCAACACGGCGACGATCCAGTACAGGGTATTCCATTGGGTTTTCTGTTCCATGGCCATCCTTTCGATGTGTCAGCGCCAGATGCCGCCCAGACGCCAGCGCGGGCCGGCATCCGCTGCGACCGGCCAGTTCCAGTATTCGTCCTGCCAGGCCGTGGCGCCGGTTTCGAGGGCCTGCAGGCGGGCGATGCGCGCCTCGGTGGCGGGGTGGGTCCGCAGCCAGGACGGCTCCGGGTTGCCCCAGCCCGGAAACAGCCAGGTGCGCCAGGAACGGCTCACCGCCTCGATCTTGGCCAGCGCGGCGGCCAGCCCCATGGGGTCGCCGGTCAGGCGGGCCGCCAGCAGATCGGCATCGAACTCGCGCACGCGGGACAGCCCGAGTTGGGCGAGCAGGGCCAGATGGGGCGAAAACAGCAACAACAAGAGGCCACCCCATTCGATCTCGATCCGGCCGGACGCCAGGGCCGGCAGCGACAGCAACAGCATTAGCTGGGCGGTGAGCGCGAACAGATGGGTCAGGCGGCTGACATAATCGGCCAGCCCCATCACGCGCAGATCGCCATTGGCGATGTGGGCGATTTCATGGGCCAGCACACCGGCGATCTCGCGCAGGTTGAGTGTGGCGAGCAGGCCGTCGGTGAGCGCGATGGCGGGTGCGCGACGGCTGCCCACGGCAAAGGCGTTGGCCAGGTTGCTGGGCACCCGGTAGAGGCGCGGCGCCACTGGCAGGTCCGAGCGCTCAGCCAGGGTGGCGACCAGACGATGCAGGGCAGGGGCCTGTACCGGTTCGAGCGGCCGCGCGCCATAGAGCGCCAGGGTCAGCCGCCCGGCCGCCACCGGCTCCAGCAGCATGGCCACCAGACTGGCACCCAGGGCGAGCCAGAAGCCCTCAGCGCCCCACAGGAGCCAGCCCGCCCCGGCGCTGATGAGCAGGAGCAGGCTGAGCAGCAGCAGGCTCTGCAGCCGGTTGACCAGGGCATGGCGCTGCCAGCCGGCCATGTTCATTCCCCGCCCAGCTGGCGCAGCCGTGCCCGCAACCGATCGCTTTCCTCCATCAGGTCGGCCACCAATGCGGCCAGCTCGGGCACGGCCTCGAAATCCCGCTCCAGGCTGCGCATGCGCCGGGCGCGCAGCAGGGCCTCCTCGGCAAAGCGCCAGACACCGGCCACGCTCTCGGCATGCGGGAACAGCCCGGCTTCGAGATGGGCCAGCAGCCAGTCCGCTTCCACATCGCAGGCGGCCGCCACCTGTTCCAGGGTCAGCCAGCTCTCGTCCAGCAGGACACCGATCAAGACGTCGTCATCGCGCATGCTCATCTCCCGGCGCGCGGATCGAAGGCGAGTTCCCGCGCCATGGTTTCATACAGCTCCTTCGCCCGCGGCGTGTCGGCCGGCGGCAGCACCACCTGCAGCGTGAGCAGCAGATCGCCGGGCGGCGTGCCGGGCAGCCCCTTGCCGCGCACCCTGAGCGACTGCCCGGCCTGGGCCCCGGGCGGAATGCGCACCTTCACCGTGCCCACCGGCAGTGCGATCTCGATCACGGCCCCCAGGGCGGCCTCCCACGGCGCGACCGGCAGGGTCATGTAGAGGTCGCGGCCTTCGGGCCGGAAACGCGGATGGGGATTGAAGTGCACCTCCAGCAGCAGATCGCCGGGTGCGCCGCCACTCAGACCGGGCGCGCCCTGGCCTGCCAGGCGGATGATCTGGCCTTCGCGCACCCCCTGCGGGATCTTCACGTTCAGGGTGCGGTTTTCCAGGACCACGCGGCCCCGGGCATCCAGCTTGGGCACGCGCAGGGCGATTTGCCGGGTCGCGCCGGTGAAGCTGTCCTCGAGATCGAGATAGACCTTGGCATGATGGTCCTCGCCCTGGGCCCGGAAATGGCCACCCGTGCCCCGAAAGCCGCGGGCCCCGCCGATGCCGCCGAACAGCTGGGAGAAGAAATCGGAGAACTCGGCCGCCTCGTGCGGCGAGAAGCCGTGGCCGGAAAACTCGAAGCCGGCGTCCCAGCCGGGCGGCGGCTGGAACTCCTCACCGGGCCGGCGGCCCTGGCCGAGCTGATCATAGGCGGCCCGCTTTTCCGGGTCCGACAGCACGGCATAGGCCTCGTTGACCTCTTTCATGCGGGCTTCGGCCTCGGGTTCCTTCGAGACGTCCGGATGATATTTGCGCGCAAGGCGGCGGAAGGCCTTCTTGATCTCGTCCGCCGTCGCCTCCTTGGGCACCCCGAGCACGGCGTAATAGTCCTTGAATTGCATGGCACTCCCTTGGATTGGTTCGAACCTGTTCAGGAACTGAGTGCGGATCCCGGCTTTTTCAAGATGATATTGAAATCCTTCGGCCTCAGCCCCACTTGCGTGGCAAGAGCGGCAAGGACTGCTCGAACGCGCATGAAGGAGGATACAAATGATATATCGTTCTTTCTTCCCCCGAGACCTTTTCTCGGAAATGGAACGGCTGCAACGGGAACTCGCCCAATCCTTCGAGTGGCCCACCAGCATCCGTGGCATGGCCCGCGGGTTTCCGGCATTGAACGTGGGCAGCACGCCCAAATCGGTGGAGATCTATGCCTTCGCCCCCGGCCTCGATCCCGCCGCTTTGAATGTGCAGATCGAAAAAGGCGTGCTCACCGTGGAAGGTGAACGCCCGGCCGAAGACGTGCCGGAAAAGGCGGCCGTGCACATCGACGAACGTTTCCGGGGCCGCTTCCGGCGCGTGGTCACGCTGCCGGATGACATCGACCCCAATGCGGTGAGCGCGAAATACCGCGACGGCGTGCTGCACATCAGCGTGGCCCGCAAGGAGGCCGCCCAGCCGCGCCGGATCGCCATTCAGTAACAGGAGGTCAGACCATGAGCGAGCAAAGACAAGTCGCCGAAAGCCGGCATGAGGAAGCCGCCCTGCTGCCGCCGGTGGACGTGATCGAGGACGCCAACGGCATCACGCTCTACGCCGATCTGCCCGGCGTGCCGAAGGACCGCCTGAACATCCAGGTCGAGGCCGAGACCCTGACCATCGAGGGCGAGATCGCCCTGGCGATGCCGGAAGGGATGGAGGCCACCCATACCGAGGTGGGCGTGCCGCGCTACCGGCGGGTGTTCACCCTGTCCAAGGAGCTGGACAGCGGCAAGGTTGCGGCGCAATTCAACCAGGGGGTGCTCAAGCTGCGCATCCCGAAGGCGGAGCATGCCCAACCGAGGAAGATCAGCGTGCAGATCGAATAAGGCCGGCCACCCGACGGCCGGCCGTGGCAAGGTATGGAGGTCGCGATGAAACTGGAACATATGAAAGAGACCGTGCAATCCTTCTGGGACAATGTGGCCGAAGGCTGGCGCCATCTCTGGCATTCCGCCTCCGGGGCGCTCACCCGTTTCAAGCCCGGCGACAAGACCGATCTGCCGGCGCCTGCCGAGGTGGACGACATCAGCTGGCTGCCCAGCCGTGGCTGGTCCATGCTCGGCGGCGACGTGTTCGAGGACGACAAGCGCCTGGTGGTGCGGCTGGAAGTGCCGGGCATGGAAAAGGAAGACCTCGACATCCAGGTGACCGATGACGCCCTGGTCGTCTCCGGCGAGAAGCGCTTCCAGAAAGAGGACAGCCAGGGGCGCTGGCGCGTGATGCAATGCGCCTACGGCCGTTTCCGGCGTGTCGTGCCGCTGCCGCTCCCGGTCAAGGCCGACGCGGCGCGCGCCAGTTACCGCAACGGCGTGCTCAAGGTGGAACTGCCCAAGCAGGTGGAGAGCCGTCCGCGCGCCATTTCCGTCAAGATCGACTGAAGGAGGGCAACATGACCAACCCCATTCTGGCCTCGGTGGAAGGCAAACAGCTGATTCACGACCACTACGGCAATCTGGTGGAAATCGACGAGTGGTCGCACGACATCGCGCGCGAACGGGCCCGGGCCGAAGGACTCGAGCTGAGCGACGATCACCTGAGGGTGCTCGATTATCTGCGCGAATACGTCATTCACCATGGCGGCAGCCGGGAAGACGCGCACCAGATCCTGCGCACCCTGGAAGGCCGGTTCGCGGCGGAAGGCGGTGGCCGCTGGCTGTACCGCCTGTTCCCGGGCGGTCCGGTGCGTCAGGGCATGAAGCTGGCCGGGCTGCCCGAAGCGCCCCACGCCGCCGATCCTTCCTTCGGCTCGGTCAGCTGATCCCGGGCGCGGGGGCCATCGGACAAGGGGGTGGCATCGCCCACCCCCTTGATTATTGGTAGTATCGCCCCCATTTGCCGATTCGGCCCCCCGGGGCATCGATCCCAACCCCCACCGACAGCTTTGCCGCATGCCAAAACGCGATTACTACGAAGTTCTGAGCCTGGTCAAAACCTGCTCCGAGGCGGAAATCAAAAAGGCCTACCGCCGCCTGGCCATGAAATATCACCCCGACCGCAATCCGGGCGACAAGGAGGCGGAAGAACACTTCAAAGAGGTCAAGGAGGCCTACGAGGTCTTGAGCGACCCGCAGAAGCGGGCAGCCTATGACCAGTATGGCCATGCCGGGGTCGATCCTTCCATGGCCGGCGCCGGCGGCTTCGGCGGGGCGGGCATGGGTGGCTTCGCCGACGCCTTTTCCGACATCTTCGGCGACATCTTCGGCGGCGGTGCCGGGCGCCGCAGCCACGTCTATCGTGGTGCCGACCTGCGCTACAACCTGGAGATCTCGCTCGAGGAGGCCGCGCGCGGCACCGAGACCAAGATCCGCATCCCGGTCATGAGCGAATGCGAGCACTGCGGCGGCAGCGGCGCGAAGAAAGGCAGCACACCGGCGACCTGCCCGACCTGCGGCGGCCACGGCCAGGTCCGCATGCAGCAGGGCTTCTTCTCCATCCAGCAGACCTGTCCGCGTTGCCACGGCAGCGGCCGCGTCATCACCGACCCCTGCCCACATTGCCACGGCGAGGGCCGGGTCAAGAAGCACAAGACCCTGTCGGTGCAGATCCCGGCCGGGGTGGACGAGGGCGACCGCATCCGCCTGTCGGGCGAGGGCGAGGCCGGCATCAACGGCGGCCCGTCCGGCGACCTCTACGTTCAGATTCACCTCAAGCCGCACCCCGTGTTTCAGCGCGACCACAACGACCTGCACTGCGAGATGCCGATCTCCTATGCCACCGCGGCGCTGGGCGGCGAGGTGATCATCCCCACCCTGGACGGCCAGGCCAGCATCAAGATTCCGGCCGAGACCCAGACCGGCAAGGTCTTCCGTCTGCGCGGCAAGGGCATCAAGGGCGTGCGCAGCGATGCGCCGGGCGATCTGCTGTGCCATGTGGTGGTCGAAACCCCGGTCAAGCTGACCGAGCGGCAGAAGGAACTGCTGCGCGAGTTCGACGCCATCACACGCGAACATGAGGGCCAGCACAACCCCAAAGCCAAAGGGTTCATGGACAAAGTAAAAGAATTTTTCAATGGTTGAAAAATTCTTTTACTTTGCGGCGCAGACTAACGTGAGCGAAGCGAACGTTAAGGGCGCAGCCCGGCCGAAGCCACGAGGTCACCTGCAGTTCAGCGCCTGAAAAATTCCTTCACCTTGCGGCCGGCAAGCTGTAATCGGCCTGTCATGTCCATTTCCTAGATTGGCCTTCACCTTTTCTGGATTTGGAGGAACCATGCAAGTCCGTCTGATTCTGGGTGGGATCGATCTCGGAACGCGCCAGCACGCCATCGGCAAACTCAACAATGGGCGGTATGCAGTGGGACATCTCTGGCCGGGCAAACCGGTGCCACCCCAGCATCAATTCGCAAGCCTGGACGCGGCATTCGAATACTGGTACGCAAATCTTCCCTGCCAGCCCCGCGCGCAACGACTGTCGCTTAAACACTCGAAGCAGCAAGCCGGGTGATTCGGCACGACCGGCGAATTTCCATCGGAGCGGAGGGCTGCGCCTATAATCGGGCATTTATCGCGACGGTGAACGCCCATGCGCGTCGAGATCAAGGCCCCCGAGCTTTCCGAATCCGTGCAGACCGGCACGTTGCTGGCCTGGCGCAAGCAGGCCGGCGAGGCGGTCAAGCGCGACGAGACCATCGCCGACCTAGAGACCGACAAGGTGATCCTGGAGATCAGCGCGCCGGCCTCGGGCGTGCTGGCCGAGTTGCGGGTGGCGGAGGAGAGCGAGGTCAGGGCCGGCCAGGTCCTGGCCATCCTGGAGACCGACGAGGCGGTGGCCAGCCCCGAGCCGGCCGTCAAGCCGGAACCCGCACCGATGGCCAAACCCGTGGCGCCGGCGCCCGTCGCCGCCGAGCCCGCTGTCCAGCCCGCCCGGCCGCCGGAGTGCCCGCCGTGTCCGCCCTGTGCCAGCGGCGAGCGGGCCGAGCGCCGGGTGCCGATGACCCGGCTGCGCCAGCGCATCGCCGAGCGCCTGAAGGAGGCCCAGCAGACCGCGGCGCTGCTCACCACCTTCAACGAGATCAACATGCAGCCGGTGCAGGAATTGCGTGGCCGTTACAAGGAGCGGTTCGAGAAGGAACGTGGCGTCAAGCTCGGCCTGATGTCCTTCTTCGTCAAGGCCACCTGCCAGGCGCTCAAGCAGTTCCCGGCGCTCAACGCCTATGTCGATGGTCACGAAATCGTGTATCACGATTACTACGACATCGGGGTGGCGGTCAGTTCCGAGCGCGGTCTGGTGGTGCCGGTGCTGCGCGATGCCGACCGCATGAGCTTCGCCGAGATCGAACAGGCCATCGTCGATTTCGCCCGGCGCGCCAACAGCCTGGAGCTGACCCTGGAAGAACTGGAGGGCGGCACCTTCACCATTTCCAACGGCGGCGTGTTCGGCTCGCTCCTGTCCACCCCCATCGTCAATCCGCCCCAGTCCGGCGTGCTCGGCCTGCACAGGATCCAGGATAGGCCCATCGCCGAGAACGGCCAGGTGGTGATCCGGCCCATGATGTACGTGGCGCTGACCTATGACCACCGCATCGTCGACGGGCGCGAGGCGGTGAGCTTCCTCAAGGCGATCAAGGACGATCTGGAAGACCCGGCGCGTTTGCTGCTGGAGCTCTAAAGCAGTTCGCGGATCGCCCGGATCAGGGCGCTCGCCCCCTCGGTGTCGCCATGCACGCACAGGGTCTGGCCGGCCAGGCGGACGCTGGCGCCGTCCACGGTGTCCATCTCGCCGCTTTCCAGCCAACGACGCAGCCGTGCGGTCACCTCTGCCGGGTCGTGCAGCACGGCCCCTGCCGCGCTGCGCGGCACCAGCTGGCCGTCGGCCCGGTAGGCGCGGTCGGCGAACAGCTCTTCCCAGACTTCAATGCCGGCCTGCCGGGCGATGCGGGCGACCCGGCCGCCGCTGCGGCTGTAGATCTTCACGCCGGGGAAATGGCGACGCACGGTCTCGGCATAGGCCTGGGCCAGTTCCGGCTCGGCTTCGCTGGCGTGGTAGAGGGCGCCGTGCAGCTTGATGTGGTGCAGGGTCAGGCCTTGCCGCCCAGCCAGTTCGGCCAGGGCGCCGGCCTGCTCGATCACCCAGCGCGCGAGCTGCTCGGGGGCGGGGCTAAGGGCGGCGCGGCCGAAGTCAGCGCGGCTGGCCGGGCCGGGGTGGGCGCCGAGTTTGACGCCGAATGCGTCGGCCAGGCGCACGCAGCGCGCCATGCTGCGGGCATCGCCGGCATGACCGCCGCAGGCCACGTTGGCCGAGTCGATCTGGCGCATCAGCGCCCGGGTGCGGTTGGGGTGTTCGCCCTCGCCCAGGTCGCAGTTCAGGTCCAGCATCCGGGCATCCGGGTGAAACGCACGCTCTGGCCGGGTCGGGTCTGGACCAGGCGATCGAGGTCGGCCGGGTCGATCAGGGCGATCTTGGCATAGCCACCCACGGTGGGACCGTCATAGAGCGTGATCACCGGCTGGCCGCTGGCCGGCACCTGGATCGAGCCCACCCGCACCGGCTCGCTCACCAGTTCGCCCGCCGGCGGCGCGATGGCGGCCCCGACCAGACGATAGCCGGTGCGGTCGCTGCGGGCGGAGACGCGCCAGGCCTGGCCGAACAGGCCGCGCTGGGCCGCGGCGTCGAACTGGTCCCATTGCGGGCCGGGCCAGAGGCGCAAGGAATCGATCGGGTCGAATTCGTCCTCCAGCGGGATGGGATGGCGGCATTTCACCCCGGGCGGCAGGGCGGCGCTCGGGTTGCCGTGGCAGGCGAGGCGGTCGCCCTTGGCCAGGGCCGCGCCGATCCGGGCCCGGGCGCACACGCTGGCGCTGCCGAGAAAGCGCTCGGCCACGATGCCGCCGGGCAGCGCCAGATAATGCCAGACCCCGGCCAGACTGGCGGGAAACTCGATGACCTCGCCGGCCCTGGCGGTCCAGGCCAGCGCGCCCCAGGCGCCGCTGGTGGCCACGGCGGTTTCATGGAGCACGCGCAAACGCGCGCCTTGCAGGCATTCCAGCACCGGGCAGTCGGGCCGGTTGTGCAGCATGCGGTTGGCGGTGCGCCAGGCGGCACGGTCCATGGCGCCGCCGGGCGGGATGCCGTAGCGGCGCCAGCCCGGTCGGCCGCCATCCTGCACCGTGCTGAGCAGGCCGGGCGAGAGCACTTCCAGCACGGCCATCATCGGCTGCGCGCGGGCACGAAGCGCACCCGCTCGCCCATGTGCAGCCAGCACATCGCCGCCTCTTGGCCGGGCCGGGCGCGCGCCGGGTCGAACAGGGGGATATCGGTGCGGCCGATCAGGTTCCAGCCGCCCGGGCTGGGGATGGAATAAATGCCGGTATGCGCGCCGCCGATGGCGACGCTGCCGGCGGCCACCCAGGGCCGGGGCGTTTCCAGCCGGGGGGTGTGCAGGCGCGGATCCAGGCCGTCCAGGTAGGGAAAGCCCGGGGCGAAGCCGATCAGGGCGACGCGGTAGACCGTCTCGGCATGCAGCGCGGCAACCGCCCGGGTCGACAGTCCCGCGTGTTCGGCCACCCGGGGCAGATCGGGCCCGTCATAGACCACCGGGATCTCCCGGATCGGGCCGGGCTCGCCCAACTGTCCGAGCTGCCGGCCCAGACGGGCGAGCAGGGCCTTGAGTTCGGGCGAATCGGCGCTAGTGCTGCCAGGGGTGAATTCCAGCAACACGCTGGTGTAACCCGGCACGTATTCGACCAGATGGGCCGGCGGCTCCGCCTCCAGCGCCTGGCTGATGGCCCGGGCCGCCTGCCAGGCCGCCTCGCCCGGCTGCTCGGCGAAGCGCAGCAGCCAGGCATCGGGGCCGTAGGGATGCAGCGTGAGCTGAGCGGCCATCCCGATGGGGGTCAGATCCCCCGCAGCAGTTCGTTGATGCCGACCTTGGACAGGGTCTTGGCGTCGACCTTTTTCACGATCACCGCGCAGTACAGGCTGTATTTGCCATCGCTGGAAGGCAGGTTGCCGGACACCACGACCGAGCCGGCCGGCACCCGGCCGTAGTGGATCTCGCCGGTCTCGCGGTCGTAGATCTTGGTCGACTGGCCGATGTAGACGCCCATGGAGATGACGCAGTTGTCCTCCACCACCACCCCTTCCACGATCTCGGAGCGGGCGCCAATGAAGCAGTTGTCGCCGATGATGGTGGGGTTGGCCTGCACCGGCTCGAGCACGCCGCCGATGCCGACACCGCCCGAGAGGTGCACGTTCTTGCCGATCTGGGCGCAGGAGCCGACCGTGGCCCAGGTGTCGACCATGGTGCCCTCGTCGACATAGGCGCCGATGTTGACGTAGGACGGCATCAGCACCACGTTTTTGGCGATGAACGAGCCCTTGCGCACGGCGGCCGGCGGCACCACGCGGAAGCCGCCCTCGCGGAAGTCCTTGGAGTTGAAGTCGGCGAATTTGGACGGCACCTTGTCGTAGTAGTTGGTGTAGCCGCCCTTGATGAAGCTGTTGTCCTCCATGCGGAAGGAGAGCAGCACGGCCTTCTTGATCCACTGATGGGTCACCCAGTTCTGGCCATCGGTGCGCTCGGCCACGCGCAGCTGGCCCATGTCCAAAAGGTCGATCACGGAGAGCACGGCGTCCTTGACCTTGGGCTCGACGTTGCGCGGGGTGATCTCGGCGCGCCGCTCGAAGGCCTCTTCGATGATGCTTTGGAGTTCTTGCATGGTTGTTCCTTCAGTAGGTTAGGCGTGATTTTGAAAGCTGGATCAGGATTGGGATGAAACGAAATCGACGATGCGCTGCGCCGCCTCCTGGCACTGGGCCAGATGATCGACCAGGGCGATGCGCACGAAGCCCCGGCCCGGGTTGACCCCCTTGGCCTCGCGCGCGAGGAAGGAGCCGGGCAGCACGGTGACGTGCTGCTGGCGGTAGAGTTCGCGGGCGAAGCCGGTGTCGTCGCCGCCGGGCACGCGGGCCCAAAGGTAGAAGGCGGCGTCCGGCGCCTCGAATTCCAGCACGCCCTTGAGCATAGGCATGACCGCCTCGAATTTCGCGCGGTACTGTCGGCGGTTGTCGACGACATGGGCCTCGTCGGCCCAGGCCGCGGCGGAGGCCGCCTGTACCGCCGGGTTCATGGCGCTGCCGTGATAGGTGCGGTAGAGCAGGAACTGGCGGATCACCTCGGCATCCCCGGCGACGAAGCCCGAGCGCAGGCCGGGCACGTTGGAGCGCTTGGACAGGCTGTTGAACACCACCAGCTGGGAGAGGTCGCGACCCAATTCTTTGGCGGCGGTGAGTGCACCCAGGGGCGGCTGATCTTCGTGGAAGTAGATTTCCGAATAGCACTCGTCGGCGGCGATGATGAAATCGTGCGCGTCGGCCAGGGCGAACAATTCGGCCCAGTCGTCCAGCGTCATCACGCGGCCGGTGGGGTTGCCGGGCGAGCAGACGTAGACCAGCTGCACCGTCTCCCACATGTCCTCCGGCACCTGGGCAAGGTCCATGCGGTAGCCGTTCTCGGGCAGGGTGTTGAGGAAGTAGGGTTTGGCCCCGGCCAGGATCGCCGCGCCTTCGTAGATCTGATAGAAGGGATTGGGGCTCAGGACGCGCTTGACGTGCTTGGTCTGGTCGATCACCGCCTGGGCGAAGGCGAACAGGGCCTCGCGGCTGCCGTTGACCGGCAGCACCTCGCTCGCCGGGTCGAGCTCGACGCCATAACGGCGCCGGGCCCAGCCGGCGATGGCCTCGCGCAGGGCGTCCGAACCCTGGGTCACAGGGTAATTGGCCAGGCCGCCCAGGGCGTCGGTCAGGGCCTGCTTGATGAAGGCCGGGGTGGGATGTTTGGGCTCGCCGATCGACAGGTTGATGGCGGCCAGTCCGGGCGCGGGCGTGACGCCGGCGAACAGGTCGCGCAGTTTCTGGAAGGGATAGGGCTGCAGCTGCTGAAGGCGTGGGTTCACGGGACAGCTCGATAAAGACCGATCGTAGAAGACCGGTATTATATAGCGATGCCCCGCCAACACCTCCTGCCCGCCCTCGGTCTGCTCACCGCCGCCACCGTCTGGGGCATCGTCTGGTATCCCTACCGTCTGTTGCAGGAGGCCGGCCTCTCCGGCAGCCTGGCCTCGCTTGTCACCTATCTCGTCGCCCTGGTGCCGGTGTTGATCCTGTGCGGGCGCGATTTCCTGCGCCAGCGCGACGACCGTGGCTGGCTGATGCTGGTGGCCCTCGCCACCGGCTGGACCAACCTGGCCTATGTCCTGGCCGTGATCCACGGCGAGATCATGCGGGTGCTGCTGCTGTTCTACCTCGCCCCGCTTTGGACGGTGTTCTTTTCCCGGCTCATGCTGCACGAGCGCATCAATCATTTCGGCTACCTGGTCATGGGCCTGTCGCTGGCCGGGGCCTATGTCATGCTCGCGCGCGACGGCGGTCTGCCGCTGCCCACCAACTTCGCCGAGTGGATGGGCCTGTCGGCCGGGCTCGCCTTCGCCCTGGCCAATGTCCTGTCACGCAAGCTGCGCGCGGTGGCCACGGGCGTGCGCAGCCTCTGGGTCTTTCTCGGCGTGGTCGGCATCGCCGCCTTGCCCGTCGGCTTCGAGGGCGGGGCGCTCGATGCGCTGGCCGGGCTCGGTCCCGGCCACTGGCTGATCCTGATCCTTGTGGGTCTCATGCTGGTGCTGGCCACCTTTGCGGTGCAGTATGGCCTGGCCCACACCCCGGCCAACCAGGCCATCGTCATTTTGCTGAGCGAACTGGTCATCGCCGCCATCGCCAGCCACCTTTTGGCGCACGAGGTCATGGCGGCGCGCGAATGGCTGGGCGGGGCGCTGATCGTTGCCGCCAGCCTGTTTTCCGGCCGCATCCATCAACATGGTTAAGTTGACCCGGCTGCTGCATGCTTCGCTCCTGGTCGCCGACCTGGGCCGTGCCCGCGCCTTCTATGAGAACGTGCTTGGCCTCGCCCCCAACCCGGACCGCCCGGCGCTGGGCTTCGACGGCGTCTGGTACGACATCGGCGCGTGCCAGCTCCATCTGCTCTGCCTGCCCAACCCCGACCCGGTCGACGGGCGGCCGGCGCACGGCGGACGCGACCGCCATACCGCCCTGGCCGTGCAGGGCTGGGAGGAACTGAAGGCCAGGCTCAATGCCGCAGGCATCGCCTATACTCTAAGCCGATCGGGCCGGCGCGCGCTGTTCGTGCGCGACCCGGACGGCAATACGCTGGAACTGGTGGAAGCCATCTGAAAACCGGGAGGAGAACCCCATGCCAGGTATCGAACGCCTTGCCCGCCTGAGCCGAACCATCGGCTGGGGTGTTTTTCTCCTGAGCGCATGCCTGAGCGGCCCGATCCACGCCCGCGGCGAGTGGATCGACGTGCATGTCCACCCGATCGCGGGCAAGGGCGCCACGCCGGAGGCCGTGGATCAGGTCGCCCAGACCCTGCTGCAGATCATGGACGGCCACAACATCCAGCAGGCGGTCATCATGCCGCTGCCCAACCCCACGCCGGCGGCGGGCGCACTCAACGAGCACGTCGCCAGCATCGGGACGAAACATGCCCCGCGCCTGGCCTTCATGGCCACGGGCACCCTCAATATGCTGATGGACAAGACCAGTCGGCTGGAGGTGGTCCCGGACGAGATCCGGCAAAAGTTCGAGGCCGTGGCCGAGGCCCAGCTCGCCCGGGGTGCCATCGGCTTCGGCGAGATCGCCGCGCTGCACGTCTCGCACACCGCGACCCATCATTTCATCCAGACCCCGCCGGATCACCCGCTCATGCTGCTGCTGGCGGACATCGCCGCGCGCCATGGCGTGCCGATCGATCTGCACTGCGACCCGGTGGCCGAGGACATGGCCACGCCGGCCAAGCTCATCTCGCCGCGCAACCCGCCGCAGCTCAAGGGTAACCTGGCGGCCATGGAGCGCCTGCTCGCCCACAACCGCAAGGCGGTCATCGTCTGGGCGCATATCGGCTCGCATCCGACCGACGCCTTGTCGCCCAAGCTCACGGCCGAGCTGCTCGAACGCCACCCGAATCTGTATTTCAGCATTCGCCCGTTCGGTGGCAACGAGGCGACCGATCTGGTCAGCGCGCGCGGCGGCGTCAACGGCGAATGGCTCGCGCTGCTGCGCGCCTATCCGGACCGCTTCGTCATCGGCACCGACAGCTTCATCGTGGCCCACGATTTCGCCGGCAACGATGCGGCAAGGACGCTCTCGATGGGGGCGAGCAAGAACCGGGACGGCGTCTTCAAGCTGCTGCTCGCCTTGCCCGACGACCTGGCACGCCGGATCGGCTATGAAAACGCCCTTCGGATTTACAAATTGAAGCCGGTCGGGCGCTGAACCCGGGTTTCGATCAATAGCCCGGTCGCCGGGCGTGCACCTCGCGCCGGTGCTGGCGGAACACCCATTGCTGCCAGAATTCCTCCAGTTCGTCGCCCAGTTCGGCCAGACGCGCGGTGACCCGGCCATCGGCGCTGGCGGTGACGTGGGCCGGCAGGCGCACGGGCAGGGGCAGGCCGGGGTTGAGGTAGAGCGTGAGCACCACGGTGTCGCCCACGGCGGGCAGCGTGCCCGTTTCCTGCCAGCTCACGATTTCCGGTCCCAGTTCCACATTCACCGAGCCGGGCAGCGGACGGCTGCCCTGCAGGTTCTGGGCCAAAAGATGCAGGATGAGGTCGACCTTGGCGTCCAGCCTTTGCAGATGGAGATGGTCGCCGTCCGATTCATGCAGGGGGGTGACATCCATCAGGTTGAAGGCGTGCATCAGAAGCTGGGCACCCTTTCTCAGGCTGGCCAAGGTCTGGGCGTCCATGACGTGTTTTTCCCAAACGATGGGCAGGTAGGCTTCGACGCGCAGGGTGGGGCTCATGGTTTCGATTGTAGAGGAAACAGCGCCGTGCCATGCAGGGCGAGCCGGGCCGCGCCGAAGACGGCCTCCTGCTGCGGCGCGGTCGTGACCTCGACCTTGAGCAGGCGCTGGCGGATGCGGCGGTAGGTGTCGTTGACCGCGCCGCCGCCGGCGGAGACGACGCGCCTAAGCGGCGTGGCGCCGAGTTCGACCAGGCGGGCATAACCCTGGGCCTCGATCCGGGCCAGGCCTTCGAGCAGGCCGTGCAGGAACTGGCGATCGGCGGCCGGCCGCGGCGCCAAGCGGGGCGGTAGGGCGGGGTCGTTGATGGGAAAGCGCTCGCCGGGGCGGGGCAGGGGATAGTAGTCGAGGCCGCTGTCGGCCTGGGGGTCGATCTCGCTCGAAAGCGCGGCGATTTGGGCAGCATCGAAGAACTGGCGCAGCACGCCACCGCCGGCATTGGAGGCGCCGCCGGCCAGCCAGAAATCGCCGAACCAGTGGCTGTAGACGCCGTAGCGGGCGGCCTCGACCCGCTTCTCCGACAACAACTTCAGAACCAGGGTGGTGCCGAGCGAGGTCACCGCCTCGCCCGGCCGATCGACCCCGGCGGCGAGAAAGGCCGCGATGGAATCGGTGGTGCCGGCGCGGATCAGGCAATCGTGCGCAAGGCCCAGCCGGTTGGCCTCTCCGCGCTCGACCGGGCCGATCTCGCTGCCGGGGGCAACCACCTGGGGCAGACGGGCCAGCGGTACCAACTGCCCGACCCAGGCGGGCCAGCGCCGCGCCGCGACATCAAAGCCCAGCTTCAAGGCGTTGTGATAGTCGGACAGGCCGGGGCGGCCGGAGAGCAGGGCGGCCAGCCAGTCGGCCTGGTTGAGGTAGTAGCGGACGGTATCGAGCTGGGGCTGCGCCTGCAGCCAAAGCGCCTTGGCCAGGCCCGAGCTGGCGCTGGCGGCCGTGTGTTCGGGACCGGCGATTGCCGCGATGCGTTCCGCCTCGACCCTGGCACGGGCATCGTGATAGAGCAGAGGAGGATGCAGCGGATCGAGATCGGCGTCACAGGCCAGCAGCGTGCCCGAGGTGCCATCGAGCGCGATATGACTCAGCCGCTTGCGCACGCCCTGCGGCAGTTTGGCGATGACCTCGAACAGACTGTCGCGCCAGACCCTTGCCGCGTCCTGTTCCGCCAGATGGCCGAAGTCGATGCGCTCGGCCGCCTCGATCGCCTCGGTCGGGGCCAGGGCCATGGCCCGCACCCCGCCGGTGCCGAAGTCGAGACCGAGGGCGTAACGAATCAAGTGGAATCAGCGGCTTAGCCGCGGGTGTTCGACTGCGGCGCGAACTCGGCCAGCTCGACGCGCGGCTGCGGCTGCCAGCCGGCCTTGCGGTGCTCGGCCACGACATTGGTGAAGATTCCGCCGCGCACATAGAACTTGGCGGTCAGGCGCATGAAGCGCGGCTCGGTCGCCCGCACCAGGTCGTCCAGGATGCGGTTGGTCACCGCCTCGTGGAAATGGCCTTCGTCGCGGAAGGACCAGATATAGAGCTTGAGGCTCTTGAGTTCCACGCATTTGCGGTCCGGGATGTAGTCCAGGAACAGGGTGGCGAAGTCGGGCTGGCCGGTCTTGGGGCAGAGGCAGGTGAACTCGGGAATCTCGATATGGATTTGAAAATCGCGCGTAGGTGTCGGATTTTCAAAGGTTTCCAGGTCTTTGGTCGGCTGGCTAGGCATGGTGGGCACAAGTGCAGTTAAAATGTCGCGCAATTATAAACGCCGATACCCATAAACCTTGCGTCTCAAGCACATCCACCTGGCGGGGTTCAAATCTTTCGTCGACCCCGTGACCATTCCGGCCCCGGCCCAGTTGACCGGCATCGTCGGTCCCAACGGCTGCGGCAAGTCCAACGTGATCGACGCCGTGCGCTGGGTGTTGGGCGAATCCAAGGCGCGCGAGCTGCGCGGCGAATCGCTGCAGGACGTGATCTTCAACGGCTCGGCCGACCGCAAACCGGCCTCGCGCGCCTCGGTCGAGCTCCTGTTCGACAACAGCGCCGGCAAGGCGCCGGGCCAGTGGGCGCAATACGCCGAGATCTCGGTCAAACGGGTGCTCACCCGCAACGGCGATTCCAGCTACTACATCAACAATGTCCACGTGCGCCGGCGCGACATCGCCGACCTGATGCTGGGCACCGGCCTGGGTGGCGATGCCTACGCCATCATCGAGCAGGGCATGATCTCGCGCCTGATCGAGGCCAAGCCGGAAGAGATGCGCGGCTACCTGGAAGAGGCGGCCGGCGTGTCCAAATACAAGGAGCGCCGGAAAGAGACCGAGCGCCGCCTGGTCGATACCCGGGAGAACCTGGAGCGGGTCGACGACATCCGGCGCGAGCTCGCTGCCCAGCTGGAAAAACTGACCGGCCAGGCCGAGGTGGCCCGGCGCTACTTCGCCCTGACCGAGGAAAAGACCCTCAAGGAGCAGCTCCTGGCGCTGATGCGCCAGCGCCAGGCCCAGGCCCGGCAGGCCGCGCTCAACCAGGACATCGAGCGCAGCCGCACCGAGATCGAGGCGCGCATCGCCGACCTGCGCCGGCTGGAGAGCGAGCTGGAGGCGGCAAGGCTTGGCCAGTTCTCGGCGACCGAGGCGGTCAACCAGGCCCAGGCCGGCTTTTACGCCGAGAGCGCCGAGGTCGCCCGCCTGGAGCAGGCCCTGCAGATGCTGAAGGAACGGCGCGAGCGGCTGGAGGCCGACCTGCGCCGTTTGAGCGAGAGCCAAGCCCAGACCGAGGCGGAGAAACAACGCGCCGATGAGGAATCCCAGCTCAAGACGCGGGAACTGGACGAGGCCCGGGAACTGGCCCTGAGCCTGGAAGAACAGACCCGGGAGCTTTCGGTCGAACTGCCCGCGGCCGAGGCGGCCCTGCGCGAGGCCCAGGCCCAGGTGAGCGATGTGCAGCGCGAGCTGTCCCATCTGGACCAGACCGCACAGTTGGAGCAATCCCACCTCAACCATGCCGAGCGGGTGATCGATCAGCTCAAGCAGCGCCACGCCCGTCTGTCCCGCGAGCAGATCGGCCTGGCCGCGCCGCCGCCCGAGGCGATCGCGCGCCAGGAAGTGGAAATGGAGACCGCGCGCGAGCAGGTCGAGACCTATCAGGCCCAGCTCGATGCCGCCAAGGGCGCGCTCGCCGGCCTGGACCAGGCCCGGCGCGAGGCCGCCCTGGCCTTGGAGCAGACCGGCCGCAGCCTGCACAAGACCGAGGCCGAGCTGGCCGCGCTCAGGAAACTGCAGGACCAGGCCGCCCAGGCCGAGAGCGAGGGCCGCAACTGGCTGGAGCGCCAGGGACTGGCCCGCAGCCAGCGGCTGTGGCAGGCAGTGAAGGTCACCCCCGGCTGGGAAAACGCCCTGGAGGCCGCGTTGGGCGAACGCCTGGCCGCCCTGGTGGCCGAGGCCCGCAGCGATTGGCTGGCCGCGCCGCCCGAGAGCCGCTTCGATTTTCTGCTGGCCGATGCCGGCCCGGCGCCCGCCAGCCCGGCGCCGATCGCCGGTTTGACCCCGCTGCGCCAGCATGTCGCCACTGACGACGCCCTGGCCGGCCGCCTGCTCGACGACTGGCTGGCCCTGGCCTATGTCGCCGGCGATCTCAATGCGGCCCTGGCGGCGCGCGTCCAGTTGCCGGCGGGCGGTCTGATCGCCACGCCCCAGGGCCATGTCGTCACCCGCAGCACGCTCACCTTCAACGCGCCAGAGAAGGGTCATCACGGCCTGCTCGCCCGCGCGCGCGAGATCGAGCGCCTGCAGATCGAGGTCGACCGCCAGCAAGTGGCCTACCTCCAGGCCGAGACCCGGAGCCAGCAGGCCGAGCAGGCCCTGCACGAGGCGCGGCGCCAGGCCGACCAGCTGCAGGCCGAGCTCAACCGGGCCCAGGCGCACCTGCACCAGGTGCAGATGGGGCTGGTGCGCGACAGCGAGGCGGTCAAACGGGCCGAGGAGCGGCGCGAACAGCTGGAGCGGGAAAGCCAGGAGGTCGCCGAGCAGCTGGCCGAGGAAGAGATGCAGCGGGCCGAGGCGCAGGCGCGCCTGGCCGAGGCCAGAACCCAAAGGGAATTCGTGCGCGAGCGTCTGGAGGAAGCAAACCAGGCGCGCGCCCAGGCCGAACAGGCCCTGACCCAGCTGCGCGACCGCCTGCGCCAGGAAGAGCGCGAGGTCCAGGAGGCGGGGTTCCGCGTGCGCGCCATCGAGGCCCGCCTGCAGGAGCTGGCCGAACGCCGGGGCCAGGCCGAGCGGCGTCTGGAGGAACTGGCCCAGGGGCTGGAGAACGCCCGGGAGGAATTGATGGGGCTGGACCCGGCGGCGGCCCAGGCCGAGCTGGCGGCCGCGCTGGAGCGCCGCCAGGCGGCTGAGCAGACCCTGATCGCCGCGCGCAACACCCTGGAAGGCGAGAACCAGCGCCTGCGCGAGATGGAGCAGCAGCGCCTGAACACCGAGCATGCCCTGGAGCCGCTCAAGGCCAACGTCCAGGCGCTGGAGCTCAAGCTGCAGGAGGCCCAGCTGCGCGAGGCCCAGTTCACCGAGCAGCTGGCCGGGCTCGATGTCGAGGCGCTGGCGGCCAGGCTGCCGGAGGGCGCCAGGGATGCGGAATTCGCCGCCGACATCGAGCGCCTGGGCCGGGAGATCGCGGCGCTGGGCGCGGTCAACATGGCCGCGGTGCAGGAGCTGGAGGAGGCCCAGGCGCGCAAGAGCTATCTCGACGCCCAGGCCGAGGACCTGACCACGGCAGCCAACACCCTGGAAGAGGCGATCCGCCGCATCGACGCCGAGACCCGGTCACGCCTGAAGGCCACCTACGACACGGTCAGCCGCGAGTTCCGCAACCTGTTCACCGACCTGTTCGGCGGCGGCGAGGCGCAACTCATTTTGACCGGCGAGGAGATCCTGGACGCCGGCCTGATCGTGGTGGCCCAGCCGCCGGGCAAGAAGAACAGCTCCATCCACCTGCTGTCCGGCGGCGAGAAGGCGCTGACCGCGCTGTCGCTGGTGTTCGCCTTTTTCCGCCTCAACCCGGCGCCGTTCTGCCTGCTCGACGAGGTCGATGCCCCGCTCGACGACTCCAACACCGAGCGCTACTGCAATCTGGTGCGCAAGATGTCGGGCGAGACCCAGTTCATGTTCATCACCCACAACCGCATCACCATGGAAATGGCCCAGCACCTGGTCGGCATCACCATGCCCGAGCCGGGCGTGTCGCGCCCGGTGGCGGTGGACGTGGAGGATGCGGTGCGCCTGGCCGAGGCGGCCTGATCAGGCCCGGGCCGTCCCGGCCTCGAAGTAATAGCCTTGGGCGTAATCGAAGCCCAGGCTCATGGCCTGATCCAGCATGCTCTGGCTCTCGATCCCCTCGGCCACCATCTTGTAGCCGGCGCTGCGCACCAGGTGGGCCACTTCGCGCACCACCTGCTTCTGCCGGTCGTCCCCCTGTTCCAGCAGCCGCATCATGCTGATGTCGAACTTGACCAGGTCGACCGGCATCGAGGCCAGGTAGCGCAGGGAGGAATAGCCGCTGCCGAAGTCGTCCAGGGCAATCAGGCAGCCGGCCTCGCGCAGCTTGTGGATCTGCCGGGTCGCCTGGTCGATCTGCTCGATCAGGGCCGTCTCGGTGATCTCGACCACGAGTTTGTATTCCGGATAGACCCGCTTGAGCAGGACCAGCATGTCGGTCACCTTGTTCGACAGCAGGCCGACCGCCGAGACGTTGATCGAGACGCCCAGGTGCGCCGGCACCCGGCCGAACTCCATGTCGCGCTGAACCGCCTGGATCACCGCCTGGTCGTATTCGGCATCGATCCGCCGCGCCTGCACCACGGGAAAGATGTCGCCCGGCAGGATGGTCTCGCCATTCAGGCTGATCCGGCTCAGCGCCTCGACGTAGGCCGGTTCCCGGCTGTCGAGCTGGACCACGGGCTGATAGTGCATCTCCATGAGGAAGGGGTCCTGGATGGTCTGATAGATGGCGGAGATGCTCCGGTTGGCGATCAGGGGTGAGGTCTCCTGCAGCCGCTCGGCATAGACCTCGATC
>DDKN01000022.1 GCA_002339725.1 Thiobacillus sp. UBA2597 | reverse complement strand
ACGGCCGGGCCGGTGAAGGTGTGCATCAGGGCCGATTCGCCCTCGGGCGCCTGACCGTGGCGCAGGATCTGATAATAGGGGAAGCCCTCGACCGGCGCCTGGCCCAGGTTGCGCAGGGTCTGTTCGAGCTCGACCACATAGCTGCCGCGGCGGAAGGTATAGGTCTTGATCAGTTCGACGCCACCCGACTGGGCGCGCAGGGTGAGCTTGACCGCATCCTGACCCGGCTTGAGTTCATGGGTGGCGGGCTCGAGCTGGAACAGGGTCTTGTGGTTGGGCAGGCCCTGGCCGATCAGGCCGGACTGCGCGAAGTAGTTGCGCCCCTTGCGCTCCTCGAACAGCTTCAGGGGGCGCGTCCTGTCTTCATCCTGAAAATAGCGGTTCAGTTCGAGCTCGCGGATGTCGCCGCCATTGGCGTCGATGACGGCGGTGAGCACATCGGTTTTCACCACGGCGCGTTCGCCTTGCACCACGCCGCCGGTCGGCGCCGCAGCCGGGCTGCCGGCCGCCTGCAAAGACTGGCCCGGCGTCGGCAGCGCGGCCTGCTGGGGCGCCGCCTGTTGCGCCGTCACCGGCGTCGTGGGCTTGGGCTTGTTGTAGTCCTGCCAGGCCTCCCACAGCATCAACAGGGAGAAGGAAAACACGACGAAGGCGATGAGGCGCTGGGTATCCATGACTTAGGCAATTGGCGAAACAGCAGGGTTGGCACAAGACCGGCACTCTAACAGCAACCGGTCGAATTCTTCCTGAATCTGTGACTCCCGGGCCGGCTGCTTGAGCCGGACCACGATGTCGAGTGCGCCGAGTCGCCCCTGGTTCAAGCGGAAACGCTCGCGCAAAAGACGGCGCAGGCGGTTGCGGTCCACAGCACGCCTGAGCAGCTTGCGGCCGACCACCAGACCCAGACGGGCATGTCCCAGGCCATTGGGCCGGGCCAGGACATCGAGACAGGCGCCGCGCTGGGCGCACTTAAAACGAAAAACGGATGAAAACTCATCCGTTTTGTGCAGCTTTTTTTCCCAGCCAAAACCGCGCGGCCGGGCGGGCCGGGCGCTCAAACGGCCAGGCGCTTGCGGCCTTTGGCGCGGCGGGCGTTGATCACGGCGCGACCGCCCTTGGTGGCCATGCGGGCGCGAAAACCGTGGGTGCGCGCACGGCGAATCTTGGAAGGCTGATAGGTGCGTTTCATGGTGATACCCGAATCCGGTTCGACGAAAGGCGCGTATTAGACAGGGTAAGCCCCTCTTTTGTCAAACCTTTTCTGGCCGGAACTGCGCCTTATGCGGGACGTCGCGCGGTGCTAGAATGCCACTCCCATTCCAATAACATCTCCTCTCGACAACGCTCCCGATGGCGGACTTCTGGACCCATTGCCTGGATCACTTCCAGGGCATCCTCACCGACCAGCAGCTGAACACCTGGATTCGGCCCCTGGCGGTTGAAGTGGAATCCGACAAGGTCGTGGTCAAGGCGCCCAACCGCTTCGTCGCCCAGTGGGTGAAGGACCGCTACATCAACCAGATCGACCAGCTGGCGCGCAGCTATTTCGAGCAGAGCTATCCGATCGAACTGATCATCAGCGAGACGAAGGCCGCGGCCCAGGCCAACGGCCGGCCCGCCGCGGCGGCCGAGGCGGCGCCGGCCGGCCCGGCGACGCCGGCCCGGGCGGGCGGCCAGGTCGTGCTCGACGAGAGCCGGCTCAACCCGCTGTTCAACTTCGACAACTTCGTGCGCGGCAAGGCCAACGAACTGGCGCGCGCGGCGGCCCTGCAGGTGGCCGACAACCCGGGCGCCGGCTACAACCCGCTGTTCGTCTACGGCGGGGTCGGCCTGGGCAAGACCCACCTGATCCAGGCCATCGGCAACCAGGTGCTGGCCAACAACCGGCGCAGCATCGTGCGCTACATCCATGCCGAGCGCTATTTCTCCGACATGGTGCGCGCCATCCGCACCAAGTCGTTCGAGGATTTCAAGCGCAAATACGATTCGCTCGACCTGCTCCTGATCGACGACATCCAGTTCTTCGCCGGCAAGGACCGCACCCAGGAAGAATTCTTCTACACCTTCAACAGTCTGATCGAATCGGGCAAGCAGGTGATCATCACCAGCGACACCTTCCCCAAGGACCTGGAAGGCATCGAGGAGCGCTTGAAATCGCGCTTCAGCTGGGGCCTGACCGTGATGCTGGAGCCGCCCGAACTGGAGATGCGCGTGGCCATTTTGCTGAACAAGGCCAAGCAGGAAGGCGAGAGCCTGGACGAGGCCTCGGCCTTCTTCATCGCCAAGCAGATCCGCTCCAACGTGCGCGAGCTGGAAGGCGCGCTGAAACGGGTGATGGCCTATGCCCGCTTCCATCAGCAGCCGATCTCGGTCGAGCTGGCCAAGGAGGCGCTGAAGGACCTGCTCGCCGTGCAGAACCGGCAGATCTCGATCGAAAACATCCAGAAGACCGTGGCCGATTTCTATAAAATCAAGGTCGCCGACATGTATGCCAAGAAGCGCACGCGCAACCTGGCCCGGCCGCGCCAGATGGCGATGTACCTGGCGAAGGAGCTGACCAATATGAGCCTGCCCGAGATCGGCCAGGCCTTCGGCGGACGCGACCACACCACTGTGATTCACGCCTGCCGCAAGATCGAGGAGCTCAAGGGCAGCGACCTAACCCTGCGGCGGGATTACAACCTGCTGGTGCAGGTCCTCACGGGGTAACTTTGTGGATAAGCAAGGGATGAAATGTGGACAAACACGCGCTGACCGGAAAGACCGCTCAAACCATCCCCAGCCTTCCCCAGCTGTCCACAGCTTGGTCCAGCGCCTTATCCACAAGATAACTGTATAATTTTGCAGTAATTTTCAGGGTTATCCCGCAAACTGGCAGCGCCTAATCATCAACATCAGGAAGATTTCTCATGCTTGTTTTGAAAACCAGCAAAGACGCCATCCTCAAACCCCTGCAGGCGGTGATCGGTGTGGTCGAGCGCAAGCACACCCTGCCCATCCTGTCGAATGTTCTGATCGAGGCGGCCGCCGGCAAGGCGGCCTTCATCGCCACCGACCTGGAATTGCAGCTCACTGCCTGGGCGGATGAGGCCGCGGCCAAAGACGGCGCGTTTACCGTTTCGGCGCGCAAGTTGCTGGATATCTGCCGCTCGCTGCCGGAGACCGAACTCAGCCTCGATCTGGCCGGGGAACAGCTCAAACTCTCGGCCGGCAAAAGCCGGTTCAATCTGCAGACCCTGCCGGCGCGCGACTTTCCCCGGCTGCAAATCCCCGAGGGCGAGGGCGTCAGCTTCCGCCTGCCCCAGGGCAGGCTGCGTCACCTGCTGGGTCGGGTGCAATATGCCATGGCGGTGCATGACATCCGCTTCTATTTGAACGGCATGCTCATGCAGCTCAAAGACGGCCAGCTGATCGTGGCCGCCACCGACGGCCACCGCCTAGCGATCGATTCGGCCCGGCTCGAGCAGGCCCCGGCCAAGGAGCTCGACGTCATCCTGCCGCGCAAGGCCGTGGTCGAGCTGATCAAGCTGCTGGGCGACGGTGACGCGGCGGTCGAGGTCCAGGTCAGTCCGAACCAGGTGGTGGTGCGGAGCGACCACTTCGAGTTGCGCAGCAAGGTGGTCGACGGCAAGTTCCCCGACTACCAGCGGGTCATCCCCACCGGCCATGACAAGGACTTCGTCATCGGGCGCCAATCGTTCAACCAGGCGCTCACCCGCGCCGCCATCCTGACCAACGAGAAATACCGCGGCGTGCGCCTGGCCCTGACCTCGGGCAGCCTGCGCATCGTCTGCAGCAACAACGAGCAGGAAGAGGCGCAGGAAGAACTGGACATCGACTACGACAAGGCGCCGCTCGACATCGGTTTCAACGTTCAATACCTGCAGGACGTGCTGAACAACCTCGATTGCGAGACGGTGCGCTGCTCCTTCGGCGACCCCAGCAGCAGCCTGCTGATCACGGTGCCGGGCGAAGACAATTTCCGCTACGTCGTGATGCCGATGCGGATTTAAAGCTCACAGCCATCAGTTTGCAGTTGGCAGAAATGGTCTGCCGACTGACGACTGTAAACTGCCAACCAGACATTAAGGATTGTTTCACGTGGAACCCAAAGACCCAAGCAACGGCGGTTACGACGAGTCCAGCATCCAGCAGTTGGAGGGCCTGGAGGCGGTGCGCAAGCGCCCGGGCATGTACATCGGTGACACCCAGGACGGCTCCGGCCTGCACCACATGGTGTTCGAGGTGCTCGACAATGCCATCGACGAGGCCCTGGCCGGCTATTGCGACGACATCAAGGTCACTATCCACTCCGACAATTCCATCTCGGTTGTCGACAACGGCCGTGGCATCCCGACCGGCATCAAGTTCGACGACAAGCACGAGCCCAAGCGCTCGGCCGCCGAGATCGTGATGTGCGTGTTGCACGCCGGCGGCAAGTTCAACCAGAACAGCTACAAGGTCTCCGGCGGCCTGCATGGCGTGGGGGTGTCCTGCGTCAACGCCCTGTCGGAATGGCTCAAGCTCACCATCCGGCGCGACGGCAAGGTCCATTTCATGGAGTTTCACCGCGGCGTGCCGGTCGACCGCATCGTCGAGGTGCAAAACGGGGTCGAGGTCTCCCCGCTCAAGGTGATCGGCGAGACCCACCGCACCGGCACCGAGGTCCACTTTCTGGCCGACCAGGAGATCTTCGGCCATGTCGAATACCACTTCGAGATCCTGGCTAAGCGCATCCGGGAGCTGTCCTTCCTCAACAACGGGGTCAAGATCGAACTGATCGACGAGCGCGACGGCCGTCACGAAAACTTCGCCTTTTCCGGCGGCGTCAAGGGCTTCGTCGAGTACATCAACCGCAACAAGACCGTGCTGCATCCCAACGTGGTGTTCGCCAGTGGCGAATCGAACATCGGCGGGGTCACCATCACGGTCGAGGTGGCCATGCAGTGGAACAACAGCTATCAGGAACAGGTGCTGTGCTTCACCAACAACATCCCGCAGGCCGACGGCGGCACCCACCTCACCGGCCTGCGCGCGGCGATGACCCGGGTCATCAACAAGTACATCGAGGAAAACGACATCGCCAAGAAGGCCAAGGTCGACATCACCGGCGACGACATGCGCGAAGGCCTGGCCTGCGTGCTCTCGGTCAAGATGCCCGACCCCAAATTCGCCTCGCAGACCAAGATGAAGCTGGTCTCAAGTGAGGCCCGGCCGGCGGTGGAAGAGGTGGTCTCCCAGAAGCTGGCCGACTACCTGCTGGAAAACCCGATCGATGCCAAGACCATCTGCAGCAAGATCGTCGAGGCGGCCCG
>DDKN01000126.1:27692-32183 GCA_002339725.1 Thiobacillus sp. UBA2597 | reverse complement strand
TTTCCTCAGAGGTAGAGATTATCCGGGCTTTTGGCCAAAGGCTTGGATACCAATTTTCTGGGGTTCTCTGATGCTTGCGATGATGATGTTTTACTTTAGCCAAAAGGATGGAAATGATTTTTCTACTCCATATCCTCAACCTGACAAGCTACGCGTCGATAGTGGAATGCTCTCCGAGGCCAAAGTGGCTAGGCAATATTATTTGCAGTTGCAACGTAAAGATGGCTCAACCATTCTGTTTCGAACGGATTCCACAATCCTTCGTGTCGTCAGTATGGATTGGCTCTACGATGACGCCGGGAATAAAACACCTAGGCCGGCAACAATTCGCTGGTTTGAATTGCCATCAGGCTTGGGGTGGATAGCTGAGATCGAACTGATGGGTTCAAGGCTGTCAACGTATGAGCAGAGAAGGCGTGATTTTTCTGAGCGTGCTCGCGATGCGGGTAAGCGAAAAATAGCTTTTGTTTTTTTGCTGGTATGTATTGTGATACTGGTTCTTGAGGTATTCGAGGCTAAGAAATATCTAAAAAAAGGGGAAATAAATGGCTAGTGCTCTCAGTATGCAATTTGTGGAGTTGTTGTGGAATAAGGCTGCAACGCCTGTCCAGATCGCAGATGCATTAAAGAATTTACAGGCGGCTGGTACGGGCACCCCCTTTACTCTTGAGACAGAACTTAATGCCGTGGCTGGTAGTGCTGGCATTGCGGGTACGGCATCGGCTTATGCAGGTGCCTTCCGGGTTGGCCGCCGCCTGGCGCCGGGCCGGCTCGCCGATCAGCATCTGGCCGTCGGCGGTCACTGCCACATAACTGGGAAAGGCCTTGCCGCCCAGGCTGACGCCTTCGGCGCTGGGAATGATCACGGGCCGCCCGCCGCGCAGCACGGCGGCGGCGGAATTGGAGGTGCCAAGGTCGATGCCGATGATGGCCATTTCTGGTTTCCCCTCTACAGACGGCAGCCCGAACGGGCCGTACAAAACCAGTTTAGACCGCCCGGAATGAAGTGTCTGGAAGGTAAGAATCTGGCGCCCCAGGGGGCAAGAAGGAAAAGGGGCCGACTATTCGGCCCCTTGGGTTCGGCGAAAAAAAACCGTGACTCAGCGCGTCAGCGTCTGCACGCCCTCCGGCATGCCCATCAGGCAGACATCGGCGCCGCAGGGATTCCGGGTTCTAAAAGGGAACAACCCAGGTTTTCTTTTGCTCGATTTCTTCATGCATCCAGGCCGGGTCGAGGTCGGCCCCATTCGGCCAGGCGATGACGCCGAGGTCGAGAAAGGCCTGTTCGAAGCGGGTAGGGTCGGCAAGCTCTGCATAGATGCCCGCATTCTTTGCATTCACCAAGCCGGCCATGTCGACAATTCCGCTCAGGCCGTCCTGGAAGGTGACCGCCAGGCGGTAACCCGGCAGCACTGTCATGGCCTTGACGCGCCAGGGTGCGGCTGGTGTCACTCCAGCGGCGGGATTTGTTTTGGAAGCTGTTTCGATTGGCATAGGGTCCAGTCCTCCATCAGCGCGTCACGGTGTTCAATAGCCCATTCGATGGTCAAGTTCAAGGCGCGTTTGGGCAGGCTGCCAGCGATAACTTCGAGGGTACGAATGTCGATCAGGGCCTCGTGCTCGCCGTAGAGGGCATGAAAATGCGGCGGGGCATGCTCGCGCCAGAACATCTGGATGATGATGCCGAAGAACTGGCTGATGGTGGGCATGGCGCCGCCGAGTGGGTGACTCAGCGCGTCAGCGTCTGCACGCCCTCCGGCGTGCCCATCAGGCAGACATCGGCGCCGCGGCGGGCGAACAGGCCGTTGGTCACCACGCCGACGATCTGGTTGAGCTCGGTTTCCAGGGCGACCGGGTCGAGGATGTTCATGCCGTGCACGTCGAGGATGACGTTGCCGTTGTCGGTGGTGAAGCCGGCGCGCAGCACGGGGTTGCCGCCCAGCTTGACCAGTTGCCGGGCCACGTAGGAGCGGGCCATGGGGATGACCTCGACCGGCAGGGGGAACTTGCCCAGCACGTCGACCAGCTTGGTCTGGTCGACGATGCAGACGAACTTCTTGGCGCAGGCGGCGACGATCTTCTCGCGCGTCAACGCGCCGCCGCCGCCCTTGATCATGGCCATGTGGCGGGTGATCTCGTCGGCGCCGTCGACGTAGACCTCCAACTCACCGGCCTCGTTCAGGTCGATCACGCGGATGCCATGTTTTTTCAGACGCTCGGCGGTGGCGACGCTGGAGGCCACGGCGCCGTCGATCCTGCCCTTGATGTGGGCCAGCTCGTCAATGAAGAAATTCGCGGTGGAGCCGGTGCCCACGCCGATGATGCCGGCGGGGACGTGGGCGATGGCGGCGCGGGCGACCGCCTGCTTCATTTCGTCTTGGGTCATGCTCATGGCGCTTCTGCTTTCAACTTGCGGTAAAAACGCCGAGAATAGCGGGGATTGGCGCCTAATTCAAACCGGTTGACCCAGCATGTCGGACTATCTGGAAAAAATCCTGCTCGCCCGCGTCTATGACGTGGCCATCGAATCGCCCCTCGACGCAGCGCCCAATCTCTCGCGTCGTCTGAACAACACTGTCTGGCTCAAGCGCGAGGACATGCAGCCGGTGTTCTCGTTCAAGCTGCGCGGCGCCTACAACAAAATGGCCAATCTACCGGCCGCGGCGCTCAAGCGCGGCGTGGTGGCGGCCAGCGCAGGCAATCATGCCCAGGGTGTCGCCCTGGCGGCGCAGATCCTCAACTGCGCGGCGACCATCGTGATGCCGGCGACCACACCGCAGATCAAGGTGGATGCCGTGGCCAAGCGCGGCGCCCAGGTGGTGCTGCACGGCGATTCCTACGACGAGGCCTATCACCACGCCAAGGCCCTCGCCAAGGAAGAGAAGAAGACCTTCGTCCACCCCTACGACGACCCCGAGGTGATCGCCGGCCAGGGCACCGTGGCCATGGAACTGATGCGCCAGGCCAAGTCGGCCTGCCCGCATGCCATCTTCGTGCCGGTCGGCGGCGGCGGCCTGATCGCCGGCATCGCGGCCTACGTCAAGCGGCTGCGGCCCGAGATCAAGGTGATCGGCGTCGAGCCCGAGGATGCCGACGCCATGGCCCGTTCCCTGGCCAAGGGCGAGCGGGTGACCCTGGCCCAGGTCGGCATCTTCGCCGACGGCGTGGCGGTGAAGCAGGTGGGGGCCGAGACCTTTCGCCTGTGCCAGGAATATGTCGACGAGATCATCCGGGTCGACAACGATGCCATCTGCGCCGCGATCAAGGACGTGTTCGAGGACACCCGCTCGATCCTGGAGCCGGCCGGTGCGCTGTCGGTGGCCGGGCTCAAGGCCTGGGTCGCACGCGAGAAGGCCAAAGACAAACATTTGGTCGCCATCGCCAGCGGGGCCAACATGAACTTCGACCGCCTGCGTTTCGTCGCCGAGCGGGCCGAGCTGGGCGAGAAGCGCGAGGCGGTGCTGGCGGTGACCATCCCCGAGAAGCCGGGCAGCTTCAAGACCTTCTGCGCGCTCTTGGGCGGCCATGTCATCACCGAGTTCAACTACCGCTACGACGATCCCAAGCTGGCGCACATCTTCGTCGGCGTCCAGGTGCAGAACCGGGCCGAGGTGGACAAGATCATCGCCCTGCTCAAGCGCCACGACTTGCCGGTGCTCGATCTGACCGACAACGAGATGGCCAAGCTGCACATCCGCCACCTGGTCGGCGGCAAGGCGCCGCAGGCCAAGGACGAGGTGGTCTACCGCTTCGAGTTTCCCGAGCGGCCGGGCGCGCTGATGAAGTTTTTGAACAGCCTGGGCCACAAGTGGAACATCAGCCTGTTCCACTATCGCAACCACGGCGCCGATTACGGCCGGGTGCTGTGCGGGGTGCAGGTGCCGCCAGAGGACAAGGCGGCGTTCAAGGCCTTCCTCGACGGCTTGGGTTATCGCGCCTGGAATGAGACGAACAACCCCGCCTACAAGCTCTTCCTCGGTTGACTTTCGTTGCGGGATTCCCGCCTGCCGAATGCAGGGACAGCAGGAAGGGGCCCCGTGGGCAATACAAAAAACAAACCCCGCCGCGGCGGGGTTTGTTTTTGGGTCGTCCGGCTTATTCCGCCGGCTTGCTCTCGGTTTTGCAGGTCTTGATGCCGAAGGGCAGGTAGGCCGGGCACCAGCCGATAGCGCCGGTGGCCAGGGGCACCACGCCGATCCAGGCCCAGACCGGTCCTCCCATCAGTGCCCAGACGATCAGGGCCAGGCCCACGACGATGCGGATGATGCGGTCGACTCCGCCAACGTTGGTTTGCATAACGCCTCCTTGCTGAAGTGCCCGTGCGGGCGGTTGAGTGGAAGACTTGCGTGCGCGCAGTATACGCCGACAGGGAATTCCAAAACAAAGCGATGTGATTTTCGAGGTGCCTACCTCATCCCCCTCCCAACCTCCCCCACACGTGGGGGAGGGGTCTGAGGCTGGGCTTGGGTTGAGCCCCTCCCAACCTCCCCC
>DDKN01000126.1:0-27328 GCA_002339725.1 Thiobacillus sp. UBA2597 | reverse complement strand
AGGCTGGGTTGGGTTTGAGCCCCGCCCGGCCTCCCCTACAAGTGGGGGAGGGGTACTCCCTCCCCACTTGTGGGGAGGGCTGGGGTGGGGAGCATCAACGCAGCCAGGTCATCGGCTGAATTTCATGTAGCCCGAGAATCCGGCAAGGCGGCCGCGATGGCGGCGCTGCGGGCAGCGCGGATGGCCTCGGGGATGTTGCCCGGCGCCGCGGCGGCCACGGCCCCGGCATCGACCGCCCGCGCCGCGGCCAGGGCCTGGCGCAAGCGTTCGGCCTGGGTGAACGGCTTGTTTTCATAGCCGGGCCGGCCGTGGTGATCGTCGGCGCAGGCGAGCAAAAACTGTTCGAAGCGTTCGGGCCGGCGCAAGGCGTCGGTCGCCTCCAGCAGGGCGAGCAGCCCGGCGGCGTCGAGCCGGTCGGCGCGATGCGCCTGGCCATGCCAGCGCGCCACGGTGAGCGCGAGCTCCCGGCACTCGGTCGGCACCTTGAGCCGGGCACAGACCGCACGCACGGCCGCCATGCCGGCCGCCTCGTGGCCGCTGTGGTCGGGCCAGCGTTCGCGCGGGGTGAGCCCCTTGCCCAGGTCGTGCACCAGCGCGGCATAGCGCACCGGCAGGGCATGCCGTTGCGCGGCGGCCCAGTCGAGCACGCGCAAAAGATGGCTGCCGGTATCGATCTCGGGATGTTTCGCGGCATCCTGCGGCACGCCGAACAGGGCATCGACCTCGGGCAGGAGTTTTTGCAGGGCGCCGCAGTCGCGCAGCACCTCGATCAGGCGCGAGGGCCGGTCTTCCATCAGGCCGCGCGCCAGTTCCTGCCAGACCCGCTCCGGCACCAGGGCGTCGACCTCGCCGCTTTGCACCATCGCGCGCATGAGCTCGAGCGTTTCCGGGGCCACGCTGAAGTCGGCAAAGCGCGCGGCGAAGCGGGCCACGCGCAGGATGCGCACCGGGTCCTCGGCGAAGGCGGGGCCGACGTGGCGCAACACCTTCGCGGCGAGATCGCGTCGGCCGCCATAGGGGTCGACGATACTGCCGTCGGCCGCCTCGGCCATGGCATTGATGGTGAGGTCGCGCCGGACCAGATCCTGCTCCAGCGTCACCTCGGGGCTGGCGTAGACCTGAAAGCCCTTGTAGCCGCGCGCGGTCTTGCGCTCGGTGCGGGCGAGGGCGTATTCCTCCTGAGTCTCGGGATGCAGGAACACGGGAAAGTCCCTGCCCACCGGGCGGAAGCCCAGGCGCACCATGTCCTCCGGCGTGGCGCCGACCACGACGTGGTCACGGTCCTGCACCGGCAGGCCGAGCAGCCGGTCGCGCACCGCGCCACCGACCACGTAGACCTGGATGTGCGCGGGGAACCGCACGGCGCGTGTCTCAGCGCCGCGCCAGCTGGCGGAAGCGGCGGTAGTTGCAGCGCGGGTTGGCGTCCTTCAGATAGCCGATCACCGCCTCGAGCGGGGTTGGGTTGCCGAACAGGGCGGGGAAGCCCTCGGGGCAGACGTTGTCCTTGAGCGCGGCGTAATAGTTGTCGCGTGTCATCAGCTTGCGGCCGGGCTTGAGTTCCATCAGTGCGGCGAACAGGTAGGACGCGGGCTGGCCGAGCGGGATCACCGCGCGCTTGAGGCCCAGGGTCTGCGCGGTCAGCCGCACCAGATCGGCCAGGCTGTAGACCTGGGGTCCGCACAGGCTGTAGGTCTGGCCGTAGGTGGCCGGGTCATCCACGCTCTGGGCGAAGGCGCGCACGACATCGCCGACATAGACCGGCTGGAACCGGGTGTTGCCGCTGGCCAGCGGCACCACGGGCGCCAGCCTGAGCAGCTGCGCGAACAGGTTGAGGAAGCTGTCGCCCGGGCCGAAGATGACCGAGGGACGGAAGATGGTGGTGTGCAGCTGATGGGTCTTTTCCGCCGCACGCACCACGGCCTCACCGTCCGCCTTGGTGCGTTGATAGAGGCTGGGCGAGTTGACATCGGCCCCCAGCGCGCTCATGTGCAGCAGCCGGGTGACGCCCGCGGCATGGCAGGCGCTGACCACCTTGCGCGGCAGCTCGGCATGGACCTGTTCGAAGGTCTTGCGGTTGCCGTGCAGGATGCCGACCAGGTTGATCACGGCGTCGTGCCCGGCGAACAGCGTCTTGAGCGCCTGCGGGTCGTGGATGTTGGTCTCGACCACCTCGACGCTGGGCAGCGGCAGCAAATGCTTGGCCTGTTCGCGCCGGCGGGTGGCGATGGTGACCTGCCTGCCCTGCTCGACCAGACGGGCGGCCAGATGCGAGCCGACGAAGCCGCTGCCGCCGAGAATGCAGATTTTTTGCGCAGTCATGTGGTATCTCCCATCGATGCGGAAAAATTTTAACGCCAGTGTACCCAATCGCGCGCCCGGGGCCGACTGTCCGGGCATGGCCTGGCGCCGGCGTCAGGTCACGGTGCTGACCAGCACGTCGCCGGCCGACTCGGCCAGGATGTGCTTGGTCACGCTGCCGAGCAGCAGCTCCTCGGCCACGCCGGTTCCGTGCTTGCCCATGACGATGAGGTCGCAGTCGTTGATCTGCTCCTGTTCCAGGATGATCTGCGAAGGGTCGCCGTGGCACACCTCGATGCGCACCGTCTCGGGTTTCAGCTCGAGGCTGGCAACCAGGTCCGCCATGCGCAGGCGGGCATCGCGTTGCACCCTGTCCTGGTAGCGGGCGATGGTTGCCTCGTCCACGCCGGCATAGCGCAGCTTGCCCTCGAAGGGCGCCTCGTAGGCGTGCAGCAGCACCAGGTCGGCCCCGGGCGCGACGCTGCGCGCCAGCCTGACCGCCGCGGCGGACCAAGGCGAGAAATCGACCGGCACCAACACCCGGCGATAGGCCTCGTGCGGCGTCTGCTTGACGACCAGAATCGGCCGCAGGGTCCGGCGCAGCAGGCGCTCCGAGGTGGTGCCCAGCAGCAGATGGCGCAGGAAGCCTTCGCCGCGCGCGCCGACGACCACCAGATCGCTGTCGACGGCATCGGCATGGTCGAGGATCGCCCGCAGCACCGCCCCGGTCGCCAGATGGGTGCCGGCCGAAATGCCGGTGGCCTGGCCGTATTCCGCCGCCAGCTGTGCCAGCCCTTGCCGGGCCTGGTCCAGGATGCGCTGTTCGACCGCCGGTGGCAGGATGCCCAGGGCCTGGCGCAGGGCGTCGAGGGCATCCTGGTTGAGCACGTGCATCAGGGTCAGCTCGGCGCCGGTCGTGCCCGCGATGTGGTAGGCGCGGGCGACGGCATGGCGGGCGGGGCCGGAAAGGTCGGTGGCGGCCAGGATGCGTTTGAGCGGTTTCATGGGCAAGGCTCCTTATTGCAAATGCGTGGGGATGCGCAGGCCGATCCGGGTAATCCGTTGGCCTTCCACCTCACGCACCACGAATTCGAGATTGCCCAGCCGGTAACGGTCGCCGGCCACCGGCACGCCGTTGAGCCGGGCGGCGAGGAAATCGGCCAGGGACATCTGTGCCGCGCCCTCCGGCAGGGGCAGGCCGTAGAGCTCGGCCACGCTGGCCATGTCGGCGCTGCCGTCCACGGTGAAGTCGCCGTAGAACAGGCGTTTCTCCAGATAGTCGGGCGCCGCGGGCGTGGCCAGCAGCTCGCCCAGGGCGGCCGTGTCGGCCTGCCGGGCCAGGACATAGAGCGTGTCACCCGCAGCGAGCCGGCCGGCGGCCTCGGGGGTCAATGCCGCCTCGCCGCGCAACACCGCAACCAGCCTCGCCTCGCCGGGCAGATGCAGCGCGCTGGCGGGGCGGTCGATCATCTGCGCCTGCGGCGTCAGCCGGTAGCCCAGGAAGGCATGGTGCCGGCCTTCCCCGAGGTCGAAGCGGGCGTCCGGCGCCGGCGCCGGCGGCACCTCCAGCCGCAACCAGCGCGCCAGATAGGGGATGCTCCAACCCTGCAGGGTGAGCGAGATCAGCACCACGAAAAAGGCCACGTCGAGCACGGTGTGGGCCTCGGGCACGCCGGCCAGGAGCGGGAACAGGGCGAGGATGATGGGCACCGCGCCGCGCAGGCCGACCCAGGCGATGAACAACTGTTCGCGCGGCGGAAAGCGGAAGGGCAACAGGCAGAGCCAGACCGCCAGCGGCCGGGCGACGAACATCAGCACCAGGGCGATGGCCAGCGCCGCCGGTGCGTCGTCGAGCAGCCGGCTCGGCGTGGCCAAGAGGCCGAGCATGAGGAACATGCCGATCTGGGCCAGCCAGGACAGGCCGCCATGCACCTGCAGGATGTTGCCCGACTCGCGCGGCGCCTGGTTGCCGATCACCACGCCGGCCAGATAGATGGCGAGATAGCCGCTGCCGCCGAGCACGGTGGTCAGGCCATACAGGGTGAGGCCGCCGGCCAGGATGAGCATGGGATACATGCCCGACTCCATGCGCAGGCGGTGGGTCAGCCAGACCAGCAAATGGCCGCCGCCGATGCCGGCGACAAGGCCCAGGCCCATCTGCAGGGCGAACAGGCCCAGGGTGTCCCAGCCGGGCAGGCCCTGGCCGGCTGCGATCAGGTCGAGCAGGACGAGGGTGAGGATGACCGCCATCGGATCGTTGCTGCCGGACTCGATCTCCAGCGTGGCGGAGACCCGCTGCTTCAGCGTCAGCCCCTTGGCGTGGAGCAGGGCGAACACCGCGGCGGCGTCGGTCGAGCTGACCACGGCGCCGATCAGCATGCCCTGCAGCAGGCCGAGGTCCAGGATCCAGGCGGCGAACAGGCCGGTGACGACGCAGGTGATCAGCACACCGAGCGTGGCCAGGCCGGCGGCCGGGCGCAGGCCGGCGCGGAAGCTCTCGGCCCGGGTGTTGAGCCCGCCGCCGAGCAGGATCACCGCCAGCGCCACGCTGCCGATGCTGTAGGCGATGCCGGCATCGTTGAACACGATGCCGCCCGGGCCGTCCTCGCCGGCCAGCATGCCCACGGCGAGAAAGACCAGCAGCAGCGGCATGCCGGTGCGGTAGGACAGCGCGCTGGCGAGGATGGCCAGCAGCAGCAGGGCGGCGCCGGCAAGGACGAACTGGTTGATCAGCTCCATGGGCCGATTCTATCGGCTCCGCGCGCGGCGGCGCCAAAACAATCCCCTGCCGGCCGGCGCGGTGCCCGGCGGCGTGCTCAGGCACGCCGCCTCAGGCGGCGGACCACGGCCTTCTCCGCTTCCACTGCAAGGAACACCAGCACGCCGTAGGCGACGATGCGTCCCCAGGCCGCGAGATCGAGCGCCGCGGTGTGGAACAGGGCCTGCATCGCAGGCAGATAGGTAAAGCCCAGTTGCAGCGCCAGCAGCACGCCGATGGCGAGCCAGACATAGCGGTTGCCGATGAACCCCTGCCGGGACAGCACCGGATTGGTGAGGCGCCGGCAGTTGAAGAGATAGAACACCTCGCCCATCAGCAGCAGATTGACCGTGGCGGTGCGCGCCACCTCGATCGACGCGCCGCGGCCGAGTTCCCAGAGGAACAGCCCCAGGCTGCCCGCCACCAGCAGCAGGGAGACGAAGGCCACGCGCCAGAGCATGAAGGGGGTGAGGATGGCCTCGCGCGGATCGCGCGGCGGCCGGCGCATGATGTCGGACTCCGCCGGCTCGAAGGCGAGCGCCAGGGCCAGGGTCACCGCGGTGACCATGTTCACCCAGAGGATCTGCACCGGGGTGATCGGCAGCTGCTGTAGCCCCAGCACGATGGCCGCCACCAACACACCGGCCTGGCCGCCGTTGGTGGGCAGGATGAAGACGATGGCCTTGCGGATGTTGTCGTAGATGGTGCGGCCTTCCTCCACCGCGGCGGCGATGCTGGCGAAGTTGTCGTCGGCCAGCACGATCTCGGCCGCCTCCTTGGCCGCCTCGGTGCCCTTCATGCCCATGGCCACGCCGACATCCGCGCGCTTTAAGGCCGGCGCGTCGTTCACGCCGTCGCCGGTCATGGCCACCACCTCGCCCTCGGCCTGCAGGGCGCTGACCAGGCGCAGTTTGTGCTCGGGGCTGGCGCGGGCGAAGATCTCGGTGTCCTTCACCGCCCGGCGCAGCCGGGCCTCGTCCATGGCCTCGATCTCGGCCCCGGTCAGGGCATGCACCTCGTCCGCCAGCCCGAGTTGCCGGCCGATGGCGCTGGCGGTGGCGGCATGGTCGCCGGTGATCATCTTCACCCGGATGCCGGCCGACCGGCAGTCGGCCACGGCGCGGATCGCCTCCTCGCGCGGCGGATCGGCGATGCCGGTCACGGCCAGGAGGACGAAGCCGCCGGCCTCGACATCGGCGAAGGTCAGGCTGCGCTGGTCCGCGCCGGCCGGCTTGGCCGCCAGGGCCAAGAGGCGCATGCCGCGCCCGGCCGCGGCCGCCATGGCCTCATGCCAGGCGGCCGTCTGCAACGCGACATCGGCGCCGCCCTGGCGCTGGGCCGCGCACAATTCCAGCACCCGTTCCGGCGCGCCCTTGAGATAGATCCAACCGTGCCCGGCATGATCGTGATGCAGGGTGGCCATGAAGCGATGCTCCGATTCGAACGGGATCACGTCCGTGCGGGGCAGGGCCTCGGCCTCGAAGCGCGGGTCCAGGCCGGCCTTGAGGCCCAGGGTGATCAGCGCCCCCTCGGTCGGGTCGCCGGTGAGGTGCCAGGCCTCGCCTGCCGGATCGAGCCGGGCGTCGTTGCAGAGCAGGCCGACCCGGGCGGCCTCGAGCAGGATGGGCCAGGCCTCCGGCGTCGTCTCCCGGCCGTCCAGCGCGAAGCCGCCGTGCGGGGCATAGCCCGCGCCCGTCACGGTGAACACCCCGTCGGCCGTGATCAGTTCCTGCACCGTCATCTCGTTGCGGGTGAGGGTGCCGGTCTTGTCGGAGCAGATCACGGTGACCGAGCCCAGGGCCTCCACCGCCGGCAGCCGGCGCACGATAGCGCGGCGCCGGGCCATGGCCTGGACGCCGATGGCCAGGGTGATGGTGAGGATGGCGGGCAGGCCCTCGGGGATGGCCGCCACCGCCAGGCCCACCGCCGCGAGGAACATCTCGCCCGCGCTGAAGCCACGCAGCAGGAAGCCGTAGGCGAAGGTCAGCGCGGCGATGCCGAGGATGACCACGGTGAGCCAGTGGCCGAACACCGTCATCTGGCGCAACAGCGGCGTGGTCAGGGCCTGCACCTCGGTCAGCATGCGGCTGATGCGGCCGATCTCGGTGGCGGCGCCGGTCGCCACCACCAGCCCGGCGCCCTGGCCATAGGTGACCAGGGTGCCCGACCAGGCCATGCTCGCCCGGTCGCCCAAGGGGGCCTCGGCCGGCACGGCCCCGGTTTGTTTTTCCACCGCCACCGATTCGCCGGTGAGCGCCGCCTCCTCGATGCGCAGGCTTTTCACCTCGATCAGGCGCAGGTCGGCCGGCACCCGGTCGCCGGAGGCGAGATAGACGATATCGCCCGGCACCAGCTCGGCCGCGTCGATCTCCTGGCGCCGGCCGTCGCGCAGCACCTGGGCATGGGGCGAGAGCATGTCGCGGATGGCGTCCAGCGCCGCCTCGGCCTTGCCCTCTTGGATGAAGCCGATCGCCGCATTGATCAGGACCACGCCGAGGATCACCGCGCTGTCCACCCAATGCCCCATCGCTGCGGTGATGACGGCCGCGCCCAGCAGCACATAGATCAGGACATTGTGGAACTGCAGCAAAAAGCGCACGAGCGGGCCGCGCTTCTTGGCCGGCGGCAACACATTGCGGCCATGGCGCCGCAGGCGTTCGGCCGCTTCCGCTGCGGACAGGCCCTCACGCCGGCTGGCCAGCGCCAGCAGGGCCTCCTCGGTCGAACGGGCATGCCAATCGGTCACGGGGAGCTGCTCATCGGGCATGGCTGGACTCCTAGTCATCGGTTGCGGGTCGACAAAGCGGGCTTTTCATACGAGACCATCCTTTCTGCCGGATGTTCCAGCCGGGTAAGCCGACAGGAAGGTCCGGTTTGGGCCTGACTACAATACCAGGGTGGTCTGTCACGGCGCGACCACAGGGCAAAACAACACATGAACCAAACGGAAGGAGACGTGCCATGAACAAATCGCTGCTGACGCTGGCCATCGCGGCCACCCTGTCCACGCCGGTCAGTGCCGCCAAACCGGTCTGGCCCGACGTGGTGGTGCACCTGCACGGTGCCGGTCAGGCCTTCATCGTCGACACCAGGACCGACACGGTGACGGCCACCCTGGACACCTGCAAGGGCGGCACCCTGGGCGCCATCACGCCGGACGCCAAGAAGGTCTATGTGAGCTGTGCCGGCGAAGGCCAGAAGGAGATGGTGGTCATCGATCTGGCGGGCAAGTCGGTCGCCAGGCGCATCGAGACCGGCAACCGGCCCAAGCACGGCATCGTCAGCCCCGACGGCAAGTGGGTGGGCATCAACCACTGGGGCCTGGATGGCGGCAAACTGCGGCATAGCTTCCTGAGCACTGCGGATGACGGCATCGTCAAGGTCATCGACCTGGAAGTGGCCGGAACGCCCAAGGGCGTGACCTCCATGCACAACGCCTGGAGTCCCGACTCGCGCCTGTTCTTCGCCGTGGACCGGGTGGACAACCGCCTGGTGGTGATCGACACCAGGAACTGGAGCGTGAAGACCCACGCCGTGCCCAGCGCGCCGCACTACCCGGTCCCCAGTCCCGACGGCAAGGAGCTTTGGCTGGTGCACGAGGGCAATGACAGCGTCAAGCCCGGCATCATCGTCTACGACCTCAGCAAACCCGACCTGCCCATCGTCGCGCAGATGGACATGCCGCTCATCGGCGAGGAGGTGGTGGAGGCCCATCACGGCAACTTCAGCCAGGACGGCAAGCTGTTCATGGCCCTGAACCGCGGTCCCGGCAAGGACAGCCGCGGGCGCGAGGTGGCCTTCTTCGACGCCAAAAGCAAGCAGCTCACGCACCGGCTCACCACCGCCAGCAACGGCATCGGCCACACCTACAACACCCCGGACGGCAGGCACGCGGTGGTGACCAACTACGGCAACAACGTCATCACCGTCATCGACCTCAAGAACCTCAAGACGGTCAAGGACCTGAAGATCGGCGCCGGGCGCATGGGCCACGTGGCCTTCACCAAGGACGGCCGCGCGGGCTACGTGTCCAACGAGAAGGACGGCAACCTCTACAAGCTGGACATGAAGACGCTCGCCGTGGCGAAGACCATCCAGACCGGCAACAAGCCCGGCGGCGGTCAGGTGCTCAACGTCTGGACCAACGTGTTCGAGGAACTGCCACGCTGAGCGGCAGGGCCAGGCTGGCAGTGAGGCTGAGGGCGGTCACTGCAGGTATTCGCGCTCAGCGATCAGCTTGGCCCAGGCCAGCGGGCTCCAATCGGCCTCGGCAAACAGTCCGGCGACCAGCACGGCGAGCGCGGTGAACAGCGGCGGCATCAGCAGCAGCCAGCCGGTCTCGCGCCAGCCGCGCGCGGGGATGTGCTCGGCCGGCCAGCCGGCCGGTTGCGGCCGGAACCACAGGCGGTAGAGGATGGGCAGGAAATAGGCGGCATTGAGCAGGCTGGAGGTCCACAACACGGCCACCACCCAGCTCATGTCGGCGGCCAGGGCGCCTTCGCCCAGATACCACTTGCTCACGTAACCGGCCGTGGGGGCCACCCCGATCATGCCGAAGGCCGCCACGCTGAAGGCCACGGAGGTCAGCGGCATGCGCCGGCCTGCGCCGTTCAGCTCGCTCACCTTGTGCACCCCCAGGGTCTCGGCATAGTTGCCGGCACAGAAGAACAGGGTGATCTTCATGATGCCCTGGTGCACCAGGTGCACCAGGCCGCCGATGGTGCCGATCGGGCCGAACAGGGCCACCCCCAGCGCGATGTAGGAGACCTGGCTCACCGTGGAATAGGCCAGGCGTTTCTTCAGGTCGTCCTGGAACAGGGCGCGCCAGGAACCCCAGACGATGGTGATCGCCGCCGCCACCGCCAGGGGTGTGAGCAGCTCGAGCGACTGGGCGAATTCGACGCCGTAGACCTCGTAGACGATGCGCACGATGCCGAAGGCGCCGGCCTTCACCACCGCCACCGCGTGCAGCAGGGCCGATACCGGCGCCGGCGCCACCATGGCCTGGGGCAGCCAGCCGTGCAGCGGCACCAGGGCCGCCTTGACGCCGACGCCGGCGATCAGCAGCAGAAAGGCGAACTGCAACTGCCCGGCCGCCCTTGGCGGCAGGGCGGCGAGGTAGCCGCCGTGGGCGAAATCCGCCGTCCCCGCCAGGGCATGCAGCCAGACGATGCCGGTCAGGAGCAGGGCGCCGCCGCCCAGGGTGTAGGCCAGGTAGACCGTGCCGCCGCGCATGGCCTGGGGCGTGCCGCGGTGCACCACCAGGGGGAAGGTGGCCAGGGTCAAAAGCTCGTAGAACACGAAGAAGGTGAACAGGTTGCCGGCCATGGCGATGCCCATGGTGGCGGTGACGCAGAGGCTGAAGAAGCCGAAGAAACGGCTGCGATGGGGCGCGTCTTCCAGATAGCCGATGGCATAGAAGGTGGTGAACAGCCAGAGCACGGTGGAGAGTGTGACGAACAGCAGGGCCAGGGCGTCGGCCTTGAATACCAGTTCGACGCCCGGCAGCACCGCGTGGCGGAAGCCGTAGTCCTGGCCCGCCGCCACCCCCGCCAGCAGCAGGCCGACCAGGACCAGCTTGGCCAGCGCCCCGGCCAGGTTGAGCGTGGTGCGGGTGCCGACCCAGGACTCGGGCAGGGCGAAGATGATCAGCCCCGGCAGCAGGGAGGAGAGCAGCACGGCCAGCGGCAGGGCCTCGTTCGGGCTCATGGCGCGACTCCGATCCCCAGCAGGGCCATCAATTCGACGCCGCGCAGGCCCAGCAGCACGCTGGCCGCCGCCAGGCCGAAGGCGGCCCATTCCAGACGGCGCGGCACGGGATGAAACTGCTGCGCTTCCGGCGCCAGCAGAAAGGCCTGGCGCAGCACCCTGAACACATAGGCCGCGGCCAGGAGGCCGCCGGCGAGGACGATCGCCACCAGCGGCCACAGGCCCTGCTCAAGGGCGGCGTCGATCAGGAGCCACTTGGCCAGGAAGCCGGCCGAGGGCGGCAGGCCCATCAGGGTCACCCCGGCCAGGCCGAAGGCGAACAGGGTGAGCGGCAAGCGGCCGGCCACCCCGGCCAGGCCGTCCACCGCGTCCCGTCCGGTGGCCTTGAGCAGGATGCCGGCGGCGGCGAACATCGCCGCCTTGGCCAGGCCGTGCGCCACCGCCTGCAGCGTGCCGGCCTGCAGGGCCGGCTCTTTCAGGCCGAACAGGGGGAAGATCAGAAACAGATAGCCCAGCTGGGCCACCGTCGACCAGGCCACCAGCTGCTTCAGGCGCGGCGTGCGCAGGGCCTGCCAGGAGCCCCAGAGGATCGCGCCGGCACCCGCCAGGGCCGGCAGCCAGCCCCAGTCGGCGGTGAGCGGTGCGAAGGGGCCGAGCCACAGGCGCAGGATGAGGTAGAAGGCGGCCTTCACCACCAGGGCCGAGAGCAGGGCCGAGACCGGCGCCGGCGCGCCGCCGTGGGCCGGCGGCAGCCAGAAATGGAAGGGAAAGAGCGCGCTCTTGGCGACCAGCCCCAGCAGCATCAGGCCGGCGGCCAGGCCCACGGCGAGCGGCGCCTGAGCGGCGATCAGCGGCGTGAGCGGGGCGATCGCCACCGTGCCGTAGCTGCCGTAGATCAGCGCCACGCCCAGGAGATAGGCGCCGGAGGCGGCCAGGCTGACCACGAGATAACGCAGGGCGGCCCGGCTCGGCTCGGCGCCGCCGCCCAGCGCGACCAGACCTACCGCGGCCAGGCCCAGCAGCTCCAGGGTGACATAGAGGTTGAACAGGTCGGCGGCGAGGAACAGCGCGTTCATCGCCGCCAGCAGGAAACCGGCCAGGGGCCAGAACTGGCCGGCGCCCTGGGCGAAATAGGCGCGGGCATAGAACGCCAGCGGCAGGGCCACCGCCTGGGTCAGCAGGAGCATGACCGCGCTCAGGCCGTCGGCATACAGGTCGATGCCCAGCGGCGCGCCCCAGCCGCCCACGGCATGGCTCACCGGGCCGCCTTCGATCAGGCGCCGGGCCAGCCACAGGGCCAGGGCCAGTTGCCCGGCCAGACCGGCCAGCGCCAGCCGGCCGCCCCGGCCCGGCCCGAGCAGGAAGGCCAGGCTGGCCCAGGCCAGGGGCAGCAGGATCAGCCAGGGCAGGGGGTCGAGCAGACCGTTCACGGCCGGTCCTCCGGCAGGCGGCGCAGCAGGGCCAGGGCCAGGGCGGTGGCGGCCACCGCCACCACGATGCCGGTGAGCACCATGGCCTGGGGCACCGGGTCGGCGCCGCCGTCGCGCTGGGCCAGGCCCACCAGCACCAGGAAGGCGCCGCTGCCCATGACGTTGAAGGCCAGGATGCGGCGCAGGGCATGGCGCAGCAGGACGATGCCGCCCAGGCCGAGGGCGAACAGCAGCACGCCGGCCAGGGCATAGAGCAGGCCGGCGCTCATGGGCGCTCCTCCGCGCCGGCGAACAGCAGGAACAGGCCGGCCAGGATCAGGCCGAGGGAGACGGTCAGGCCGGCCTCGATCAGCAGGATCAGCCCCCCTGCCTGCGCCGGCGGGTAGGTCAGCAGGGCGCCTTCGGCCAGCAGGGCAGCGGCGACGCCGAGGAAGATGAGAAAGCCGCCGGCCAGGCCGAGCCGCAGCAGCCGGCCCGGGCTGGCCCAGGCCGGTAGCAGCTGGGCCAGGTGCAGCAGCACCGCCGCGGCCGCCAGCAGGGCGCCGGCCTGGAAGGCGCCGCCCGGACGGTGGGCGCCGGCCCAGAGCAGATAGCCGGCGCTGAGGATCATCAGCGGCACCAGCAGCCGGGCCAGGGCCTTGAGCAGGGGATTGGCCGGGCCCGGCGCGGCCGGCCGGCCCGCCGCCGGGCCCAGGGTGAGCAGGCCGATGAGGGCGATGAGCAGCACGGCCACCTCGAGCAGGGTGTCGTAGCCGCGGAAGTTCAGCAACACCGCGGTGACCGGGTGATCCACGCCGCTCGCCGCCATGTTGGCCGCCACCTGTTCGGGCAGACGCACCGTGGGCGCCGGCAGCTGGAACAGGGCATAGGCCAGGGCCGCGGCCAGCAGCCCGGCGACCAGCGCCACACTTCCGGTCCAGCGCCGGCCTGCCCGGTTCGCCGGGGGCTGGGCGGGCGATTCCGGCGCAGGGGCGCCTGTCCCCGGTTGCAGCCGGCCCAGGGCGTCGAGCAGCAGGGCCCCGGTCAGGCCGGCGCCGATGGCCGCCTCGGCCAGGGCGATGTCCGGGGCATTGAGCCGGGCCCAGGCCAGGGCCATGAGCAGGCCGAACACGATGAACAGCACCACGGCGCGGGCGAGGTCGGGGCTGGCCAGGGCGCGCCAGGCGCTCCAGAGCAGGGCCAGGACCAGCAGGCCGTCGAGCAGGAGGTTCATGGCCGCTTTTCCTCCGGGCGCCAGGGCTTGAGGCCGAGGCCGGCAGCGCGGCGGGCGATGGCGTGGCTCACCGTCGCGCTGGCCGCCAGGGCCAGGGGCCAGATCAGCAGGAGCTTGAGCGCCGCCGCCAGGCTGTCGGCCTGCAGGGCCAGGCCCAGCACGGTGAGACCCAGGCCCAGGTTGTCCGCCTTGGTCAGCGCGTGCAGCCGGGCATAGACATCGGGAAAACGCAGCAGGCCGACGGTGCCGGCCAGGTAGAAGCCGGCACCGGCCAGCAGCAGCAAGGCGCTCAGGGCTTCAAGCATCGTCCCCTCCTTCCCGGTCCCGGTGCCAGGCGCGCTGGGCGAAGGCGACGCCGGCGATGGCGGCGAGCAGGGCGAGGACCAGGGCGGCATCGACCAGCGGCGCGCCGCCGCCGGCATAGGCCAGCAGCAGGAGCATGCCCACGCCGGTGCTGCCGAACAGCAGGGCGGCCAGCATGCGGTCGGCGGCGGTGGGGCCGCGCGCTGCGCGCACCAAGGCCGCCAGCAGGTTGACCAGCAGGAACAGGGCGAGCGGCGCTTCCAGTCCGGTCATGATGCAGGCTCCAGCAAGGCGGCGATGCGGCCTTCGACCCGGCGCACCTCGTCCGCGATCGGCAGGCGCGCATCCAGTACATGCAGGTGCAGCAGGTCGCCATCGATGCGGGCGACCACGGTGCCGGGCAGCAGGTTCAGGGTGTTCACCAGCAGGATGCGCAGGGGGCCGGGCGGCAGGGTGGTGGGCAGGGTGAGCAGCTCCGGCTCGAGCCGCAGGCGTGGCCGCAGTGCCATCAGGGCCACCTGGAGCCCGCCCCGGGCCGACTGCACCAGGAAAAAGCCGGCGAAGGCGGCCACACCCCGCAGCGACAGGCCAGCGCGGCCGGGCGGCGACAGGGCCAGGCTGGCGGCCAGCGCCAGGCCGAGGCTGACCCCGCCCACGAGCCAGCTGTCGGCGCGGCCTTCGCTCAGCACCCACCAGAGCAGGGCGAGGGCGGCACCGCGCAGCAGAAGGGCCCGGACGATCACGGCGTCGGCCCTCCCGGCCCTGGCGCTTTTGGCGCGGGCGGGTTGGCGAAGCGCAGCCGGTCGGGGGCGTTGGTGCCGCCGGTCATGACGAAGGTCATCGCCTCCTCCATGCTCCAATCGGTCTGCACCACCTCGGACAGCGGCACGATCTCGATGTAGCCGGAGGTGGGGTTGGGCGAGGTGGGCACGTAGACAGCGGCCAGTTGCCGGCCGCTGTCGGGATCGGTCATCACCTTGGTGACGAAGCCCACCGCCTTCATATCGGGCGAGGGGAAGGCGATCAGCACCACCCGTTGCCCGGCCACCGGCGGCTTCTGTACGGTGTCGAGGAAGCGCTTGGTCGCGCCGTAGATGGTCTGCACCACCGGCAGGCGGGTGAGCAGGCCTTCCATGAAGGCGATCAGGCGCCGGCCCAGCAGCAGCGAGGTGAACAGGCCGACGGCATAGAGCCCGGCCAGGGTGAACAGGGCGGCCAGCACGTATTGCACCGCCGGGTTGAGCAGCCAGTCGGCCAGGGTGTCGGACAGGGGGCGCAGGACACGCGCCGCGCCGCGCAGGAAGGGGGCGCCGGTTTTGGCCAGCAGGCTGAACAGGAAATCCAGCACCAGCCAGGTCACCCACAGGGGCGCGACGGTGAAGAAGCCGATCAGCAGATAGCGCCAGAAGTGGGGTGAGCGTTCACTCGCCGTGGTGTGGGAAGGCTTCATGACGGATTCTCCGGTTTCCCGATGCGCGTTGCAGGGTTCATGCGGCGTCCCCTCCGACTTCGCGTTGCAGGATGCGGTCGCGGCCGCCGCCCTTGACTTCATACATGAGCTTGTCCGCCTCGGCCAGCAGCGCCTCGAGCGTGGCCGGCGCCCGCGCGCAGCTGGCGATGCCGATGCTGAAGGTGACCGGCCAGCCCGCCTCGCGCATGGCGTCGAGCAGGCGCTGGCGCAGGTCTGCCACATAGGCCAGCGCGGCCTGGCCGGCCATGCCCGGCAAGAGCAGGGCGAACTCGTCGCCGCCCAGCCGGCCGGCGAGATCGCTCGCGCGCAGATGCTGCCTGAGGGTATCACCCACCCGCATCAACAGGGCGTCGCCCGCCTTGTGGCCGAGCTCGTCATTGACCTCCTTGAAGTGGTCGAGGTCGATGAACACCGCGGTGGCCGGGCTGCCCTGACGTCGGGCCAGGGCCAGATGGCGCCGGCCTTCCTCGTAGAAGGCGCGGCGATTGGTCAAACCGGTCAGCGCATCCTCGCGCGCCAGGCGCGCTTCGCGGTCGAGCACGCGCCGCATCGTCGCCAGCAGCCAGGCGCCGCCCACGAAGATGGCCAGACGCATCGCCGTATTGAACAAAAGCGGCAGGGGGTCGGCCTGATCGCCGCCCAGGGCGCGGTCGGCGATGAACCACAGACCGATCGAGAGTAGGGCCAAGGCGAGCGCTGCACGCAGGCCGAGGTACCACGCCGCCAGCAGCACCGGCAGGATGAAAAAGACATGGAACTCATAGGCCAGGCCGGTGCGGTAATGCAGATACGTCAGCACAGCGGTGAGGCCGAGGCAGCCAGCCAGGATCAGGTGGCGTTGCGCGGCCCGGGGCTGCCAGAGAATCGATTGGCGCATGTTCATGCGGCCATTGGGTCCGATCGCCAAACGCCGGCGCCGACGCCATTGCCAGGTGGTCTTCAGCCGCCAGAACAGCATGATCAAAAGATAGCTGGCGCCGCCGGCCGCCACCGCGAGGACGGCCAGCCCCAGCAGCAAGGGCTGGCCCAGGGCGATGAGGCGCTGCCAGAGCGCTTGCCACCAGGCCTGGGGCGTGTCGGTGGCCGGCTGGCTCAAATCGGGTAGCGGTGTTTCACCCTGGCCCAGCAGGGTCGCGCCCAGGTGATGGGCGAACAGATAGACCGGCGCGAAGGTCACCGGATTGGTGACCAGGGTGCTGCCGACCGCGGCCGGCACGTTGGCGCGCAGCAGCACGGCGGTGCCGGCGGCGAAGGGGATCTGGGCGATGGGGATGAGCAGGCCGAAGAAGACGCCGAGGCCGACGCCGATGGCCACGCCGCGCCGGCTGAAGTGCCACAGGCGCGGATGGGCAAGATGCGGCCCGAGCCAGCGCAGCCAGCGGATGCGGCTGATCTCGTCTCGGGTCGGGATGTAGCGGCGCAAGCGGGCGAACATCTCAGCGACAGGGCAAAAATCCAGGCGCGGCCGCACGCTCTGCGCGGTTCGATGGTGCTGACAACGGCCACAGCGGTTCGCTGCCGGCGTGCCGGCAAGGCGTCGACATCATGGGTTCGCTCCTGGGCGGAAGGATTGCGCGTATCCCACTCGACCGACCGGCTTCGGTCAAGTTCGGTTTTGTCATAATTCGGCAGATGGAAGTCGTGTTGGTTCCCGTGCCGAACTTCGGATCAGCTAAGACGCGCTGCGCAAAAAAAATGCAAACCGGCGAGCGCGCCGGTTTGCATGCGATACACGGGAAAGCACAGGCAGTTCCCCGGATGCGGCAGGAACGTTAAGGGAGCTGCGATAATATCGTGGCAAACAGTTTTGTGTAAATGGATTGAGGCTTCATGTCCACGCAACAGGTTTTGGCCCGCGAGGCCCTCAAGCAGTTTCGCCTGATCTTCGGTTCGGTGCGCAGCCATTTCCGGGCCGTGGAGCAGGCCTGCGGCGTCAGCGGCGCCCAGGTCTGGGTGATGGCGGTGCTGGCCGAGCGGCCCCATCTCAAGGTGAGCGAGCTGGCCGAGGCCTTGTCGATCCATCAATCGACCGCGAGCAATCTCATCAACAAGCTGGAGAAGGCCGGCCTGGTGCGGCGCGAGCGCAGCAAGGCGGATCAGCGCGTGGTGCAGCTGCAGCTCACCGCCGCGGGCGAGGCGGCGCTGGCCCGGGCACCCAGGCCGTTCACCGGCATCCTGCCGCATGCCCTGGAGCAGTTGCCCGCGGCCACGCTGCGCCGGCTGATCGGCGATTTGCGCAAGGTGCTCAGCCACGTGGGCAGGGTGGATGAAACCGCGGCGAGCAAGCCGCTGTCGGAGTTGTGATGCTGCGCCCCGGATCGTCCCAACCCTCTCGCCGGCAACGACGCGGCCATCGGCCGACGCATTGAGGAGACGGCATGTACTACGTCATTCTGCTCATCGGCATCCTCATCTTCGTCGCGCATTTCTTCACGCAGTTGTTCCGCAAGACCCATGTCCCGGACGTCCTGCTCCTGATGCTGCTCGGCATGGCGGCCGGCCCGGTTTTGGGCCTGGTCTCGCCCGGCGATTTCGGCAAGGTCGGCTCCGTGCTGTCGACCATCGCCCTGGTGGTGATCCTGTTCGAGAGCGGCATCTCGCTCAATCTCAAGGTGCTCAAAGAATCCCTCGGCACCACCGGCAAACTCACCCTGACCTGCTTCGCGGCCAGCATCGGGGCGGTGGCGGTCATCGGCCATCTCATGCTCGATCTGCCCTGGATCTCGGCGGTGACCCTGGGCGCGATCCTGGGCGGCACCGCCTCGGCCGTGGTCATTCCTTTGGTGTCGATGCTGGGGCTGTCGGAAAAACCGGCGACCGTGCTGGTGCTCGAATCCGCCCTGACCGACGTGCTTTGCATCCTCGGCGTCTTCGCCCTGCTGCAGATGGACCTGCAGGGCGCGGTCGATCCGGCCCGGCTGGTCGGCAGCGTCCTGGCGGCGCTGATCTTCGCCATGGTGATTGGCGTGCTGGGCGGCCTGGGCTGGATGCTGATGCTGCACCGGATACGCGACATCCCCAACACCATCTCCTCGACTGTGGCCTCCGTCTTCATCGTCTACGGCATCACCGAGGCGCTCGGCTTTTCCGGGGCCATCGCCTCGCTCGCCTTCGGCATCACCCTGAGCAACTACGAGCAACTGGGCATGCCGCGGATCAAGCTGCTGACCGGGAAAAAGGTGACCCCGCTGACCGATACCGAGCTGCTGTTCTATGCCGAGGCGGTGTTCCTGCTCAAGACCTTCTTCTTCGTCTATCTGGGCATCTCCATCCAGTTCGGCGCCTGGGATGTGGTGTTGGTGGCCAGTATCATGGTCTTCGCCCTGTTCCTGATCCGTCTGATCGTGACCCGATCGACCGTGGGCGAGGGCTTCACGCCGCGCGATGCCGCCATCACCTCGATGATGGGGCCGAAGGGCCTGGCCGCCGCCGTGCTGGCCACGGTGCCGGTCCAGCAGGGCATGGTCGGCGGCGAGCTCATGCGCGACACCACCTACATGGTGGTGCTGCTCAGCATCCTGCTCTGCGCGCTCCTGGTGGCGCTGTATCCCAACCGCTTGGTGCGCCAGGCCTATGATGCCGTGTTTGCGTCGAGGCGGGTCGATGCCGGAAATTGAAACCAAGTGTGAGTGTTGAGCGATGTCCCTTGTTTGGCTGGTTCTCACCCCCTTCCTCGGCGCCGCGCTGGTGGCGGCCGTCGCGCGCCTGGGCCGGAGCCATGCCGCCTGGGCGGCGGGCGCGGTCACCCTGCTCGCCCTGGCCTGGCTGCTGCCCCTGATCCCGACCGCCTTTGCCGGCAGCACCGTGCTGCAGCGCGTGGGCTGGCTGCCCAGCGCCGGCGTCGATCTCGTCTTCCGGCTCGATGGCCTGGGCCTGTTGTTCGCACTGCTGATCCTGGGCATCGGCCTGCTGGTCATCCTCTACGCCCGTTATTACCTGTCGCCGCGCGACAGCATGGGCCGCTTCTATGCCAGCCTCCTGCTGTTCATGGGCGCGATGCTGGGCGTGGTGCTGTCGGAGAACCTGATCCAGCTTTTGGTGTTCTGGGAGCTGACCAGTCTGGCCTCCTTCCTGCTGATCAGCTACTGGCAGCACCGGGCCGACGCCCGCAATGGCGCGCGCATGGCGCTCGCCGTGACCGGGGCCGGCGGCCTGGCCCTGCTCGCGGGTTTTCTGCTCCTGGGCGAGATGGTCGGCAGCTATGAGCTGTCGGCGCTGCTGGCCGCGGGCGACGTCATCCGCGCCCATCCGTTCTATGTCCCGATGCTGGCGCTGGTCCTGCTCGGCGCCTTCACCAAGTCGGCGCAGTTTCCCTTCCACTTCTGGCTGCCGCACGCGATGGCGGCACCCACCCCGGTCTCGGCCTATCTGCATTCGGCAACCATGGTCAAGGCCGGGGTGTTCCTGCTCGCCCGGCTGTTCCCGGCCCTGTCGGGCACGCCGGAATGGTTCTGGCTGGTCACCGGCGCGGGCCTGGCCACCCTGCTGGTCGGGGCCTTCACCGCCCTGTTCAAGCATGACCTCAAGGGGCTGCTGGCCTATTCCACCATCAGCCATCTGGGCCTGATCACCGCCCTGTTTGGCATCGGCACCCCGCTCGCGGCGGTGGCCGGGGTGTTCCACATCATCAACCACGCCACCTTCAAGGCTGGCCTGTTCATGGCCGCCGGCATCATCGACCACGAGTGCGGCACGCGCGACATGCGCCGGATCAACGGCCTGTGGCGCTACATGCCGCACACGGCGACCCTGGCCATGGTGGCGGCGGCGGCCATGGCCGGGGTGCCGCTGTTCAACGGCTTTTTGTCCAAGGAGATGTTCTTCGCCGAGGCGGTCGGTGTCTCGGCGACGCTCGCCTGGGGCTGGCTGCTGCCGGTGGCGGTGACCGCGGCCGGGCTGTTCGCCGTGGCCTATTCCCTGCGCTTCATCCACGATGTCTTCTTCAACGGCGAACCGATCGACCTGCCGCGCACGCCGCACGAGCCGCCACGCTGGATGAAGGTGCCGGTGGAGATCCTGGTCGTGCTCTGCCTGCTGGTCGGCATCTTCCCGGCGCAGACGGTGGAGCCGCTGCTCTCGGTCGCCGCCGCCGGCGTGCTGCAGGCGCCGACGCCGGCGCACGACCTCGCCATCTGGCACGGCTTCAGCCCGGCCCTGTGGATGAGCCTGATCGCCCTGGTCGGCGGGGTGCTGGTCTATGTCGGCCGGCGGCCCCTGTTCGACCTGTATGAGCGCCGCATCGAGCCCCATCTCGACGCCAAGGCGATCTATGAATATCTGCTCGGCCGCCTGTTCGCCTTCGCCCGGCGGCTGACCGGCTGGCTCGACACCGGCTCGCTGCCGCGCCTGCTCGGGCTGTTCTTCCTCTTTGCCCTGATCCTGGGCGCGGCGGGACTGGCGAGCGACACGGTGCCGCTCACCGGCGCGCGCGCGCTGTTGCCGGTGGACGGCATCAGCCTGCTGGCCACCCTGGGCCTGATCGCGGCGGCCCTGGCCACGGTGGTCCTGCACCGCCAACGCTTCACGGCCCTGATTTTGATCGGCGCGGTGGGCCTCACGGTGGCGCTGATCTTCATCAAGTTTTCCGCGCCGGATCTCGCGCTGACTCAGCTCTCGGTCGAGGTGGTGACCATCGTCCTCCTGCTGCTGGCGCTGTATTTCCTGCCGCAGGAGAGCCCGGCGGAATCGGGCACGCCGCGCCGACTGGGCGATGGCGTCCTGGCGCTGGCGGCGGGCACGGGCGCGGGGCTTCTGGCCTGGGCGGTGCTCACCCGGCCCTACCAGACCATCGCCGGTTATTTCCTGGACAACAGCCTGACGGGCGGCGGCGGCAGCAACGTGGTCAACGTCATCCTGGTCGACTTCCGCGGCTTCGACACCCTGGGCGAGATCACCGTGCTGGCCCTGGCCGGCCTGGGCATCTACGCCATGCTGGAGCACCTGCGCCTGCCCGGCCCGGCGCGCGATCCCCAGGGCCGGCCCTGGGATGCCGACCGTCACCCGGCGATCATGGCCTCGTTCACCCGTCTGTTGCTGCCGCTGGCGCTGCTGGTCTCGCTCTTCATCTTCCTGCGCGGCCACAACCTGCCCGGCGGCGGTTTCATCGCCGGCCTGATCACCGCCGTGGCCCTGATCATGCAGTATCTGGCCAACGGCGTGGCCTGGACCCAGGTGCGGCTGCCCGGCAGCAACATGCACCCGCTGATCGCCGCCGGCCTGGCCATCGCCACCGTCACCGGCCTGGCCAGCTTCGCCTTCGGCCACCCCTTCCTCACCTCGACCTTCGGCCATGTCCATTGGCCGCTGGTGGGCGAATTCGAGCTGGCCAGCGCGATGGCCTTCGACCTCGGGGTTTATCTGGTGGTGGTCGGCGCGACCTTGCTCATCCTGATCCATCTCGGCGCCATGCACACCGCCAGCCACGAGGCGCCGAGCCCAACGAAAGGCGACAACTGATGGAAGCCCTGCTTGCCCTGATCATCGGCGTGCTCACCGCCTGCGGTGTCTATCTCGCCTTGCGCCGGCGCACCTTTCCGGTCGTGCTCGGGCTCACCTTCCTGTCCTATGCGGTCAACCTGTTCCTGTTCGCCATGGGCCGGCTCGTCGTCGGCCGGCCGCCGGTGCTGTCCGCCACGGCGACGGGCTACACCGATCCCCTGCCCCAGGCCCTGGTGCTCACCGCGATCGTGATCAGCTTCGCCATGACCGCCTTCGTCATCATGCTCGCGCTCAAGGCGCGCGCCGAGCTGGGCAGTGACCATGTCGACGGGGAGGGGGGGCGGTGAGTCACCTGGTCATCCTGCCCGTGCTGCTGCCGCTCTTCGCCGGCATCCTGCTGCTGGCCGTGCGCCACGCGGCCCTGCCCCTGCGCCGGGCGCTCTCGGTCACGGCCATGCTGGCGCAGCTGGCGCTGGCGCTGCTCCTCTTCATCCGGGTCAGCGGCGGCGAGGTCCTGGTCTATGCCCTGGGCGACTGGCCGGCGCCGTTCGGCATCGTGCTGGTGGCTGACCGCCTGGCCGCCTGGCTGCTCCTGATCACCGCCGCGCTCGCCTTCTGGGTCGCGCTCGATGCCGCGCGCGGCGAGGACGCCCGTGGCCGGCATTTCCATGTCCTGCTGCAATGGCAGGTGTTCGGTCTGGCCGGCGCCTTTCTCACCGGCGACCTGTTCAACCTGTTCGTCTTCTTCGAGATCCTGCTGCTCGCCTCCTACGGCCTGATGCTGCACGGCGGCGGCGCCTGGCGCACCCGGGCCGGCCTGCATTACGTGGTGGTGAACCTGCTCGGCTCCACCCTGTTCCTGTTCGCGGTGGGCACCCTCTACGGTGTGCTGGGCACCCTGAACATGGCGGACCTGGCGCAGAAGGTGGCGGCGACGCCGGCCGAGAACGTGCCCCTGGTGCGCGCGGCCGGTCTCATGCTGTTCGGCGTGTTCGCGCTCAAGGCGGCGCTGCTGCCGCTCTATCTCTGGCTGCCGGCCGCCTACGCCCATACCTCGGCGCCGGTGGCCGCCCTGTTCGCGATCATGACCAAGGTCGGCGCCTACGCCATCCTGCGCGTCTACAGCCTGATCTTCGGCCCCGGTGCCGGGCCGCTGGCCGATCTGATCGAGCCCTGGCTCATGCCGCTGGCCCTGGCCACGCTCGCGCTCGGCATGTTCGGCGTGCTGGCCAGCCGCCGGCTCAAACAGCAGGTGGCCTATCTGGTGGTGGCCTCGGCCGGCACCCTGCTCGCCGCCTTCGCCCTCAACAGCGTCGAGGGCATTGCCGCCGGCCTGTATTACCTGCCGCACACCACCTTCGCCGCCGCCGCCCTGTTCCTCCTGGCCGAGGCGATCGCCCGGCGTCGGGGCGAGGTGGCCGATCGGCTCGAGACCGGTCCGAAGATCGCCCACGCCCGCGTGCTCGGCGGCCTGTTCTTCGTCGCCGCGGTGGCGAGCGCCGGCCTGCCGCCGCTGTCCGGCTTCGTCGGCAAGTTCCTCCTGCTGCGCGCCGCGCTCGAGCACCCGGCCGCGGCCTGGGTGCTGGGCGTGGTCCTGGCGGGCGGGCTTGCGGGCGTGATCGCCCTGGCGCGCAGCGGCAGCCTGTTGTTCTACCGGCCGGTACACGCGCTCGAGGCCGTCGCGGCGCCGCCGGCGCTGGCAGCGAGCCTCGTTCCCATCGCCGGCCTTTTGCTGCTCGGCCTGGGTCTGACCGTCTGGGCCGACCCGGTGCTGCGTGCCGCTCAGGCCACGGCCACGCAATTGCTCCAGCCATACGAATACATCCACGCCGTGTTGGGAGAGCATTGATGCTGCGCCGACTGTTGCCCCATCCCCTGCTCACTCCGGCCCTGGCCCTGATCTGGCTGCTGCTGGTCAACCGTTTCACGCTCGGTCACATCGTGCTCGGGCTGTTCCTGAGCTGGCTGATCCCCTTGTTCACCCTGCGCTTCTGGCCCGAGGCGGTGCGCATCCAGCGGCCGCTGACCCTCATGCGCTTCATCGCCGTGGTGCTGTACGACATCGTCGTGGCGAACCTCATCGTGGCCCGGCGCATCCTCGGTCGGCCCGAGGCCCTGCGTCCGGCCTTCGTGTCGGTGCCGCTCGATCTCAAGAGCGATCTGGCCATCAGCCTTTTGGCCAACACCATCTGCCTGACCCCGGGCACGCTCTCGGCCCGGCTGGCGCAAGACCGCACGCACCTCTTGGTGCACGGCCTGCATGTGCCCGACCCGGCGCAACTGGTCGCCGACATCAAGCAGCGCTACGAGGCGCCGCTCAAGGAGGTGTTCGAATGTTGAGCCTGGTCATCCCCATCGCCTTCGCCCTGGTCGGCCTGGCCCTGGCGCTCACCCTGTGGCGCCTCCTGGTCGGGCCCAGCCCGGCCGACCGCATCCTGGCCCTGGACACCCTGTACGTGAACACCATCGCGCTTTTGGTGCTGCTCGGCATCCACCTGGAGAGCGCGCTCTATTTCGAGGCGGCCCTGCTCATCGCCCTGATGGGCTTCGTCGGCACCGTCGCCCTGTGCAAGTATCTGCTGCGCGGCGACATCATCGAATAGCGGGAGACTGGAATGCTGGACTATCTGCTTTCTTTTTTGATCCTGACCGGCGCCGTGTTCACCCTGATCGGCTCCCTGGGGCTCGCCCGGCTGCGCGACTTCTACACCCGGCTGCACGGCCCGACCAAGGCCACCACCCTGGGCGTGGGCAGCCTGCTCATCGCCTCGGCGCTGTATTTCAGCACGCGCGGCGCGGGCCTGAGCCTGCATGAGGTGCTGGTCACCCTGTTCCTGTTCATCACCGCGCCGGTGTCGGCGCACCTGTTGGCCAAGGCGGCGCTGCACCTGCGCCTGAAGTCGCTGGCCAAGCCGCCCGAGGAAGAAGGGGGCGAGGCGTAGCCGTGCGTGACCTCAGCCGTCGAATTGTCGCAACCAATCCTCGGCGGCCTGCGGCCTGGCATAGAAGTAGCCCTGGCGAAAGACCTCGCCGCGACCATCGAAGAAACGGGCCTGGGCCTCGGTCTCGATCCCTTCCGCCACGACCTTGAGCGACAGGCGCTCGGCGATGGCCAGCATGGTCTCGACCAGGGTGGCATCGCTGGGATCGGTGGGAACGTCCCGGACGAACGACTGGTCGATCTTGATTTCGTCGATGGGCAGGCGCTTCAGATAGGCGAGAGAGGAATAACCGGTGCCGAAATCGTCGATCGAGAAACGCAGCCCCAGGTCGGCCAGCGCCTGCATCTTGGCCGCGGCCTCGAAATGGTCGTCGAGCAACATCCCTTCGGTGATCTCCAGGACGATGCGCCTGGGGTCGACGCCGGCTTCCCGCAAATGGTTGTCGATCCAATGCACGAAATGCGGCTGCAGGAAATGCTTGGGGCTGATATTGATCGCGAGGTCGATTGCGCGCTCACGCAGGGCAGGCCGGGTGAGCAATTCGCAGGCATGCGTGAACACCCATTCACCCAGCGCCACGATGAGATCGCTCTCCTCGGCGATCGGGACGAACTCGCACGGGGTGAGCAGGCCGCGTTCCGGGTGATACCAGCGCACCAGGACCTCGGCGCCGACCAGTTGGCCCTTCGCCGTGAATTGCGATTGCAGGAACAGGCACAGCTGCGTTTCGCTGAGCGCGCGGCGCAGATCGTGTTCGATGGCAAAACGACGCTCGACCTCGGCCGACATGGCGGCATCGAAAAACACAGACTGGTTGCCACCGCGGCGCTTGGCCTGGTGCAGGGCGGTGTCGGCCCGGCGCAGGACCTCGCTGGCGTTGTGCGCGCCGCCTGCGGCGAACTCCGTGGCACCGACACTCACACCGACATCGATCTCCTCGCCCGCGACCGCCAGGGGGTGGCGCATGGCGCGCGCGATCCGGCTGACCTGTTCGGTCATGCCTGACTGCTCGCCGTGGCTGCGGCTGAGCAGCAGGGCGAATTCGTCACTGCCGATGCGCGCCACGGTGTCGTCCGGCTGTGACAGCGATTGGAGGCGACTGCCGACAGCCTTGAGCAGGGTATCGCCCATGGCATGCCCGCGGGCGTCGTTTACCGTCTTGAACCGATCCAGGTTGAAGATCGCCAGCATGTGCTGCCTGTGCTCCGGTTTGTCCTCGCGCAGAACGCGGTCCAGGTATTCCAAAAGCAGGGTGCGGTTGGGCAGGCCGGTCAGGGCATCGTAATAGGCCAGCTCGTTCAGGTGGGCGCGGGTGCGGGCCTGCGCCTCGTAGTCCTGGAACAGCAGGCCCAGGAACAGGGTGGCCAATGGGTAGGTGATGAGCAGGGTGGGGCCGATGCGCTCGACGACGTGCCAGCCATCGGGCAATTGGATGAACAGCGCCAGCATCACCAACTGCACCAGTAGCCCGAAGCTGTACAGCATCCACCCCTTCAGGCGCCCACCCAGGCGTTGGCGCACGAAATACGCCAGGATGCCCAGGATCGAAGCGGCGAGAATGGCGAGGATGCCCACCACCATGCCGGGCCCGCCGATCCAGAAGCGATAAATCGCGGCCATGGCCGCGGCGATGCCAACCACCAAAGGGCCGCCGAACAAACCGGCCAGTGAGAGGATGACCGAGCGGCCATCGAAGATCAGGCCTTCGATGAAGGTGAGTGGAAAGGTCATGCCGATGATGACCACCAGACCGAAGACCACGCCCACCAGCAGGCGTGACGCCCGGCCACCCAAAGGGAAGCGCGAGACGGCGATCTGATAGGTCACGGCCAGAGTGAACAGGAGACTCAGGTTGAGGATGAGATCGCGGAGTTCCTGCATCGAGGGAGTCATGGTGATGCGTGACGGATGCGGTAGGCTGAGCGTACCATGTGTCCGATACGCCATTGTGGTTTTTTTGTCGTGTCAGCGCAAGGCACAAGCACACTCATCGACACCCATTGCCACCTCGACGCTGGCGAGTTCGACAGCGACCGCGACGCCGTGTTTGAGCGCGCCCGCGCCGCCGGGGTGATGGTGCAGGTGGTGCCGGCGGTGACCGCGGCCAACTTCGCCGAGGTCGCGACCACCTGCCAGCGTTACCCGGGCTGCCTGCCGGCCTGGGGCCTGCATCCGATGTACATCCACGTCCATCACGAAAAACACCTGACCGAGCTGCGCCGGCAGATCGCGCAATGGCGCCCGGTGGCGGTGGGCGAGATCGGGCTCGACCTGTTCGTGCCCGGCCCCGACTTCGCCACCCAGGAATTCTTCTACGTCGAGCAGCTGAAGATCGCCAAGGAATTCGATCTGCCGGTGCTGCTGCATTGCCGGCGGGCGAACGACCAGATATTGAAGCAGCTGCGCCGATTCAAATTGAAGGGCGGCATCGCCCATGCCTTCAACGGCAGCCGGCACCAGGCCGAGGCGTTCATCAAGCTGGGGTTCAAGCTGGGCTTCGGCGGCGCCTTCACCTACACACGGGCCAACAATCTGCGCCGGCTGGCGCTGGAGTTGCCCTTGGAGGCGATCGTGCTGGAGACCGACAGTCCGGACATCGCACCGGCCTGGATCGGCAAGGGGCGCAACGAGCCGGCCGAGCTGGCGCGCATCGCGGCGACGCTCGCCGAATTGCGCGGCATACCGCTTAAGACAGTGATCGAACAGACCACGCAGAACGCGCGCGAGCTGTTCGGGGCGGTGTTCTAGCTGTTAAGTTGCAATAGG
>DDKN01000129.1 GCA_002339725.1 Thiobacillus sp. UBA2597 | reverse complement strand
CCTATTGAAACATTACATCTAGCTGACTCAACTCAAGGTTAATCTCAGCACCATCGCACGCGCTTGGCAAGACTTAATTTTTTATCGCACCACCAGGAGGTCGCAGCGCACGCGCTGGCGCAGACGATCGAGCGCGGCGGCATCGAAGGCCTCGGTGCCGGGCAGGATTACAAGGCCGGCGTTCTGCTGCGCCAGACGCTCAAGCAGATCGGCCGCGCGGCAATGCTCGGCGCTCAGGGTCAGGCCCGGTGCATGGGAACGGGCCTGGGCCAAACGCTGCTGAAAGGCGGTCTCGGTACCGGCCGGGATCATGAGGTGCAGCGGCACCCCGGTGTCGCGCGCCAGGCTGGCCGCCAGGGCCAGGGCGGCCTCGGCCTCGGCCGAGGCATCGTAATAGAGCGCGATCGGCGAAATGGCAGGCCGCCGCCGACGCTCCCAGGTGGGTGGCGCGAGCAGGACGAGATCCCAGCGCCCGGCCCGGCTCAGCAGTTGTGGTACCGGCCGACCCCGCAGCACCTGGAAGGAGAAGCGCAGCGCCCGCGCCTGGGCGGTCTGACGCAGGCGTGATTCGGCCGCGCTCGCGGCCGCCTTGAGCGTCCGTTCCATCTGGCCGAAATCGAGTTGCCGCGATTGCGCACTGAGCCGGCCGATCTCCCGCATACCGGGCAGCAGGCTGGCGCGCAGCAGGTCGACATCCTCGATGAACAGGGTGGCCAACTCCGCCTGCAGCCGCTCGGCCAGATCGACCGCGGCATCGAGCGCGGCCCATTCATCCCCGGTGCCGGACAGGGCGACCAGAACGCGGCGGACGTCAGGTGCGAGTGCCACGTTTTTTCGCGGGGGCGATCGGCCGCTTCTTCGGCTTGGCCCGCGCCCCGCCCTTTTTGACCGACGCGCCCTTGCCGGCAAAGATCTGCCGCAGCGAGGAAAACTGGATCAGGCGCGCCGCCACCAGGTAATTGACCGAACCCTCGGGCACCACGCCCTCGGCATCGGGCAGGCCGGCCGGCAAGCCGGTCAGCAGTTCCATCGCCTCGTCGACATTGCTGACCGGCCAGATGTGGAATTGCCCCCTGCCGCAGGCATCGACCACATCGCTGCGCAGCATGAGATGCTTGACGTTGGCCACGGGGATCACCACGCCGTGGCTGCCGTCGAGGCCACGCGCCCGGCAGATGTCGAAGAAACCCTCGATCTTTTCGTTCACCGCCCCGATCGCCTGCATGTGACCGTATTGATCGACCGAGCCGGTCATGGCGATCGCCTGTTTGATCGGTACGTCGGCGATGGCCGAGAGCAGCGCACACAGTTCGGCCATGGAGGCCGAATCGCCCTCGACCATGGCATAGGTCTGCTCGAAGGCCAGACTGGCCGAGAGCGAGAGCGGCAGGTTGTTGGCGTAACGGGTGGCGAGGAAGGAGGCCAGGGTGAGCACGCCCTTGGAGTGGATGGCGCCGCCCAGATTGACCTCGCGCGAAATGTCAATCACCTCGCCTTCGCCCAGGCGCACGGTGGCCGTGATCCGGCTGGGGTGGGCGAACCGGTTGTCACCCAGCTGAATCACCGACAGGCCATTGATCTGGCCCACCCATTGCCCGTCGGTCTGCACGTTGATGGTGTTGCGCAGGATCTCTTCCTGCATGCGGCTGCGGATCCGGCCGCTGCGCCGTTCACGCGCGTCGAGCGCGGCCTGGATCCGCTCGGCGCTCACCGTGTCGTGCTGCTCGGCCCGGGCCAGATGATCCGCCTCGCGCATCAGGTCGAGCAGATTCTGCATGTTGGTCGACAGGCGCTCGTTATCGGCCGCCTCACGCGCGGCCTGCTCGACCAGGCGCGCACAGGCGGCGCGATCGAACGGCAGCAGGTCTTCCTTGCGGCCCAGGGTGGCAATCAGGCGGCAGTAATGCTGGACCGCTTCCTCGGTGCGGGGCATTTCGTCGTCGAAATCGGCCACCACCTTGAACAGCTCGCGAAACTCGGGATCGTATTCGTACAGCAGGTAATAGAGCAGGCGCTCGCCCAACAGCACCACCTTGAAGTCGACCGGGATCGGCTGCGGCTCGAGGGAGACGGTATGAGCCAGGCCGAGCATCTGGCCCAGGCTGTCGATGCGCACCTGGTGCGAACGCAGGGTGCGCTTGAGCGCCTCATAGGCATAAGGCTGGCTCAAAAGTTTGAGGGCATCGAGCACCAGATAGCCGCCACTGGCCTGATGCAGGGCCCCCGGCTTGATCAGGCTGAAGTCGGTGACCAGGGCGCCCAGGTGCTCGATGTGCTCGATGCGGCCGACCAGGTTGGGATAACTCGGGTGGTCGGGCCAGATCACCGGCGCCCCGCTGGTGGCGCTGTTGTCGATCAGGAGATTGACCTGATAGCGCCGGAAGGAGGGCTGTGCGGTCAGGGTGATGCCCATGACCTGGATCGGCCCTTCCTGCGATTTGCGCAGCTCCTCCGCGCTGTCGACCAGATCCTTTTCCACCGCATCGAGGTAGCTGCAGATTTCCGCCAGATCGCGGTATTTTTCCCGCAGCTCGCCGATCTCGTGCGACACCGCCAGCATGGAAAATTCGCGGTTGAGGGCGCGGATCCGTTCCTTCTTTTCCCGCAACCACTGCGGTGCCTGGCGGATGATCTTGTGCAGGCGCTCGTGCAGGTCTTCCAGCACGGCGGCGATGCGCTGCTTTTCCTCGTCCGGCAGTTTTTCGAACTCATCCGGCGCGATCACCTCGCCATCCTTCATCGGCGCCAGGCCGAAGCCGCTCGGTGTGCGCAAAAGCGCGATGTTCTGTTTTTCCGCCTCGGTCCCCAGCTCGCGCAGGGCGGCGGCCTCGCGTTCGGAAAACTCGGCTTCCAGCTGATCCAGCCGGGCGCGGTATTCCTCGCTCTCGAACAGGGCCGGGATGGCCGTGAGCAGATCCTCGATCAGGCGCTGCATGTCGGCCTTGAACGCCTTGCCCCGACCGGCGGGCAGCTGCAGGGCGCGCGGTTTGTGCGGCTGCTCGAAGTTGTGGACATAGACCCAGTCAGCCGGGGTCGGCCGCCCGGCCGCGGCCTTGTCCAGCAGGCGGGTGACCAGGCTGCGCTTGCCGGTGCCGGTCGGGCCCATGACGAACAGGTTGTAGCCCTCGCGCGCAATGGCCAATCCGAAATCGGCTGCCTCGACCGCCCGCTCCTGGCCCAGGATGCCGGGCAGGTCGGGCAGTTCCAGCGTGGTCTTGAATTTCAGCTGCGCCAGGTCGCAGCGGCCATAGAGCCGCTCGGCCGGCAGCGGCGCGGGGGCGCCGTCGCTCACCACGACCGGCAGCACCGTGGTCTTCTTGCGCCGGGCGGTCGCCTTGCGCGGCGGCTTAGGCGGTGTGGTTTCGTTCAAAATCGATGTGTCCGTCGATGATGGTGTAGCGCACCTGGCCCGGCACCTCGAGCCCGAGGAAGGGGCTGTTCTTGCCCAGGCTGCGCAGGCTCTTGCGGGTAACCTGCCACCAGGTCTCCGGGTTGAACAGGCAGAGGTCGGCCGGGGCGCCGACCTCGAGCCGGCCGGCCGGGATGCCCAGGATCTCGGCCGGTCGGCGGCTGATCAGGTCGATCGCGCGGCTCAGGCCGTGCCCGCTTTCCCGGGCCCAGCGCAGCGTGAGCGGGAGCAGCAACTCGACCCCGGTCGCCCCCGGCTCGGATTCCTGGAACGGCAGTTCCTTGGCGTCGTCATCGACCGGCGCATGGTCGGAACAGATGGCGTCGATGGTGCCATCGGCCAGCGCCGCACGGATGGCGTCGCGGTCGCGCTGGCTGCGAAACGGCGGGTAGAGGTGGCAGTTCGGGTTGAAGTCGGCGATATCGAGCTCGGTCAGGTGCAGATGGTGCACGTTGACATCGCAGGTGAGCGGCAGCCCCTCGGCCTTGGCGGCGCGCACCATGTCGATCGCCGCGGCGCTGGAGAGCCGACAAACATGCACCCGTGCCCCGGTCGTCTTCATCAACAGGATGATGGTGGCCAGGGCGATGGTCTCCGACACCACAGGGATCGGCGGCAGGCCGAGCCGGGCGGCCACCGCGCCGTCGTGGGCGACGCCGTCCTTGATCAGGTGGGCGTCGCGCGGCCGCAGCCAGACCGGGTAATCGAAGGTGGCGGCATATTCCATGGCCCGCATCAACACCTGGGTGTCGACGATGGGGGTGTCGGCCTGGCTGAAGGCCAGGCAGCCCGCCTCGTGCAATTCGGCCATCTCGGTGATGCGCTCGCCCCTGAGCTTCCAGGTCAGCGCGCCGATGGGGTAGACGCGCGGCCCGGGCATGCTCTTGGCCCGGAACTTGAGCATCTCGACCAGGCCGGGTTCGTCCAGGGGCGGGTCGGTGTCCGGCGGACAGGCCAGGCTGGTGATGCCGCCGGCGGCCGCGGCACGCATCTCGGATTCCAGGGTGGCCATGTATTCGAAACCCGGCTCGCGCAGGCGGGCGGAGAGATCGACCAGGCCCGGGCAGACCACCAGGCCGGTGGCGTCGATCACCCGGTTGGCATGAAAGTCGGCCGGCGCCTGGCCCAGGCCGACGATGTGGCCGGCGGCGATGTAGACGTCCTGCACGGCGTCGATGCCCTGGCGGGGGTCGATCAGGCGGCCGTTCTTGATGTGTATCTTCATATCAGTTGCCCGCCAGGATGCTCATCACCGCCATGCGCACCGCGATGCCATAGGTGACCTGGGGCAGGATGACCGACTGCTTGCCGTCGGCCACGTCGGAATCGATCTCCACCCCGCGGTTCATCGGTCCCGGATGCATGACGATGGCATCGGGTTTGGCCAGCTTCAGTTTCTCCGGGGTCAGGCCCCAGTACTTGAAATATTCCTGGGGGCTCGGCAGCAGGGCACCCTGCATGCGCTCGTTCTGCAGGCGCAGCATCATCACCACGTCGACATCCTTGATGCCTTCTTCCAGCCGGTGGTAGACGTGCACGCCCATGGCCTCGACCTCGCGCGGCAGCAGGGTCTTGGGCGCCACCACGCGCAGCTCGGGACAGCCCAGGGTGGTCAGGGCGTTGATCTGGGAGCGCGCCACGCGCGAATGCAGGATGTCCCCCACGATGGCGATGCGCAGGTTGTGGAAGCCGCCCTTGTAGTGGCGGATGGTGAACATGTCGAGCAGGCCCTGGGTCGGGTGCGCATGACGCCCGTCGCCGGCGTTCATCACCCGGATGTGCTCGGCCACGTGGCGCGCGATCAGATGGGCGGCCCCGGCCGAGCTGTGGCGCACGATGAACATGTCGGCGTGCATGGCCGACAGGTTGGCCACGGTGTCGAGCAGGGTCTCGCCCTTGCTCTGGGACGAGGCCGAGATGTTGAGGTTGACCACGTCGGCCGACAGCCGCTTGGCCGCGATCTCGAAGGTGGTGCGGGTGCGGGTCGAGGGTTCGAAGAACAGGTTGAAGATGGCCTTGCCGCGCAAGAGCGGCACCTTCTTCACCTCCTGCTCGGAGACCGAGAGAAAGCCCTCGGCGGTATCGAGGATCTGGGTCAGGATGCGGGCCGGCAGGCCGTCCAGGCTGAGCAGGTGGCGCAGGCTGCCGTCCGGATTGAGCTGAAGATCGGGGGTCACGCCGCCCCCTGCACGAAATCGAGCCTGCCGTCGGCGCTGCGCGTCAGCGAGAGGTGGCGGTCGTCCGGCAGCTCCAACGTGAAACCAACGAAGTCAGGGCAGATGGGTAATTCACGCCCCCCGCGATCCACCAGCACTGCCAGCCGGATGGCCGCGGGGCGGCCGTAGTCGAACAGTTGATTCATGGCGGCGCGCACGGTGCGGCCAGTATACAGGACGTCGTCGACCAGGAGGAGGCGCCGGCCCTCGACCTCGAACCCGATGCGGGAGGGTTTGACCACCGGATGCAGGCCGATGCGCGAAAAATCGTCGCGATAGAAGGCGATGTCCAGGCTGCCGCGCGGCAGCTCGGCGCCCAGACGCTGGGCCAGCGCCTCCATCACCCAGACGCCGCCGGTGTGGATGCCGACCAGGGCGCAGTCCGGGCTCAGGCTGGGCCGGATCTGCTCGGCCAGACGGTCGATCAGTTCAATCGGAGTGGGTAGTTGCATGGCGTGTCAAATAGTCCTGAAGAATCTGTTCGGCGGCCAGGCTGTCGGTCAGGGCCTTCAGGCGCTCGCCGCGCACGCCGGCCTCGGCCAGCCGCGCCTCGGCCTCGACCGAGCTCAGCCGCTCGTCCACTAGGTGCACCGGCAGGCCGAACCGGCCGTGCAGCTGGTTGGCGAAGCGCCGGCAGCGCCGGGTCAATTCGTGTTCCCCGCCTTCGAGGCTGAGCGGCAGGCCGACCACCAGCTCGATCGGCCGCCATTCGGCAATCAGGGCGCCGATTCGGGCGAAACGCGGCGCGTTGGCCTCCTCGGCGATGATCTCCAGGGCATGCGCCAGGCCGGTCTCCCACTCGCCCATGGCGACCCCGATGCGCTTGGTGCCGAAGTCGAAGGCCAGCACGGTGCCGCGTCGCACCGGTTTCATCAGGCGTGCCCGGCTTCCTCGGACAGCATCGACAGATCGACGCCGAGCAGGTGCATCGCCGCGGGCAACCGGGCCTCCGGCGGCAGGCCGAAGATCACCTCGGGGTCGGCCGGCACGGTCAGCCAGGCGTTCTGCTTGATCTCCTCCTCGAGCTGGCCCGGCGCCCAGCCGGCATAACCCAGGGTGACCAGGATCTGCTCGGGCCCCTGATGGCGGGCGGTCGCCTCCAGGATGTCCTTCGAGGTGGTCAAGCCGATATGGTCGTGCACCGACAGAGTGGAGCCCCAGGCGCCGATCGGGCGGTGCAGGACGAAGCCGCGCTCGGTCTGCACCGGCCCGCCGTAATAGACCGGGTTGTCCTTGAGGGCGGCATCGTCCAGCTCCAGGCCGATCTGCTCGAACAGCTTTTCCAGCGACAGGTCGATCGGCCGGTTCACCACCACCCCCAGGGCCCCCTGCTCGCCGTGTTCGCAGATATAGGTCAGCGTCCCGGCGAAATTGGGGTCCGTCATGTTGGGCATGGCGATCAGGAAATGGTCGGTGAAATTGGCGTTTTCCATGGTCGGTCGGCTTTCTCTCAGTTCATTGTAATCCCCGGCGCCGCTGGCGCAAAACCGGCTGACACCGGCGAATAACCCTGCTCGCGCCAGGCATGAAATCTTCAGGCAATGGCCGTACCATAGCCCTCCAGGCTCGACCGGTGCCCATGCCCGATGTGGAAAGTATTGGCCTTGGTTGTTGCGGCCGGCCTGTCGGCATCCCCCGCAAGCTTTTCAAAGGAGACTCCCATGAATACGTTGCGTTTGATTGCTGCAAGCTGTGTCGTCGCCTTCACCCTGCCCGCCCTGGCCGCCGATGTGCCGGTGGTGGTGAAGATCCCGCGCCTGACGGTCGAGGCCTCGGAAAAGCTGGCGCGCGCCGCCATCGACGCCTGCCGCAAGCAGAACATCCAGATCGCCGTGACCGTGGTCGACCGCAGCGGCGATGCGATGGTGGTGCTGCGCGACACCCTGGCGCCGCCGGTGACCCTGGAGGTGAGCCGGCAGAAGGCCTATACCGCGGTCAACTTCAATGCCGCCACCTCGACCATGACCAACCGTTTCACCCAGCCCTTCTCAGTCGGCAAGATCGATGGCCTGGTGTTTTCCGCCGGCGGCGTACCGATCGAGGCGGCCGGCAACATCGTGGGCGCGGTGGGTATCTCGGGTGCGCCGACCGGGGAACAGGATGAGGCCTGCGCCCAGGCCGGCATCGGCGCGATCCAGTTCGAACTGGAGTCGGCCAGCATCTGATTCAGCGCGGCAGGTCGGGCACGACCAGGTCGGCCGTGCCCGGACAGACCCAGCGCGGATACTCGCGCGTGGTGTCGATGCAGCCGCCCTCGGCATACACCCCCTTGGGGTCGCGGTAGCGCAGCATGCGTTCGACGATGCGCGCGGTCTCGGCCGGATCGCGCAGGGTGGCCTGGACCTGCGCCTCGACCCTGGCCTCGTCCATCTGCAATTCGCCGGCGGCGTCGCGATAGACGCCGTGGCGCCAGTGGTAGATCTCCAGGCATTTCGTGGCCAGGGTGAAGGGCCTGCCGTGACGCCAGAAATTGGTGAACAGACCGCCGCCGAGATAGAACACCCAGGAGCCCTCGAAGCCGGCCACGTCGGACGAGACCGGATCCGGGTTGCGGAACCAGAGCCGGTCGCCCGGCACGTAATACTTCATCGGCAGCGGGTCTTCCATGCTGCCATACTCGCGCAGGAAGACGTCGTGAAAGCGGCCGGACATGATGGGCCGCTGCTCCCACTGCCGCTGCAGCCGGGCCAGCAGCTCGGGGTTGCTTGCGGCCAGTTCCTGGGCGATGCCCAGCAGGATGACGTATTCGGTCGCCCGGTAGCAGGAGAAGGCATAGCGCCGACCCGACCGCTCGGGCTGGGTGGCCAGGCGCAGGGCCTCGATCAGCGGCCGGCCGGGCAGGATGACGAAGCCGCAGTCCTCGACATAGCGCCAGTAGTCGGCCGGGCGCTCCGCCTCGCTGGTGTGGAAGTCGAGCTCGGTCTCGCGCGCGGCCTCGACGATGAAGCGCCGCATGTGGAGGGCGGCGATGAGCTCGGCGTAACTGGGAAACGCGAAGGCCACCGGGCCGAGCAGCATGGCGACCAGGATCTCCTTTTCCAGATCCTGCGGCCGGGCCACGCCGTCAAGCCCCAGCTGCGCGCACAGCCCCAAGGTGTCGGCATCGGGTGCCCATTGCGTCGCCGTGTCCGGCTTGAGATAAAAGCGCAGGCCGCCGGGTGCGGCGTCCGCTTCGACCTCGGCCGCCAGGCCGTGCGCCGCGAGCAGCTCATGGAAGGCCGTGCCCGCCTGAGCGAGCCCGGCCTGATCGTCCGTCCTGAAAAGAATGCCGCCGGTCGGTTTCATGCCGCCGCCAAGCCCGCCTGCACCGTGGGATAGCGCAGGCGGAAACGCAGTTCGTGCTTGATGCGCCGGTTGGACAGCCGGCGCGATTCGCTCAGGAAGCTGCGCATGGCCGGCGTCACGGCCGCCTCGACCTCGGCCCGCGGGCGTCGCGGCGGCCGCGGCAGCCCGAGGTGGTCGGCCACCCGATCGAACCAGTCGCCCATCTTGTGGCCGCTGTCGTCGACCGCGTTGTAAATCCGGTTGGTCCGGGCGCGAAACAAGGCCGTGATGCACAGCCGGGCCAGATCCTCGGCGTGGATGTGGTTGGTGTAGATGTCCTGCTCCGGCAGCAGGGCGGGCAGCCCCTGGCGCAGCCGCGCCTCGGGCAGACGGTCGGCCGCGTAAATGCCAGGCGCGCGCAGGATGGCCACCCTGACGCCATGGCTGGCACCCCAGCCGCGCAGCCGCCGCTCGGCCGCGACCCGGCGCCTGGCCCGGGCGTTGTGCGGGCGAACGGGCCGGGTCTCGGGCACCCAGGCCCCGGCGCAATCGCCATAGACCCCGGTGGTACTGATGTAGGTGAGCGCCCGTGGTAGACTGCCCCGCCCCAGTGCTGCCAGCAGCCGGGCGGTGCGCGGATCATCCGCCCCCTCGCCCGGCGGCGGCGCCAGATGCAACACCCAGTCGGCCAGGCCGGCCAGGCGTTTGAGGCTCCTGCGGTCGTCGAGATCGCCGGCGATGGGCGTGATGCCGGCGGCGCGCAGTTGGGCGCGGCTGCCGGGCGAGCGGCTCAGGGCATAGAGCCGGGCCCGGCCCTGGAGTTGGCGGGCGATGCGAAGGCCGATATCGCCGCAGCCGATGATGAGTATGCGCAACATGTCTTTTCTTTGCAGATTCGTGAGGAATGCAGGATGTCGTATCAGGTGACCATCCAGCCCAGCGGCCACAAGTTTACTGTGGAAGCGGGTCAAACCGTGCTTGCCGCCGCGCTCGACGCCGGCTTCGCCCTGCCCTATGGCTGCCGCAACGGCGCCTGCGGCGCCTGCAAGGGCAAGATCCTGGAGGGCCAGGTCGATTACGGCGAGGTCCAGCCCGGCACCCTGAGCGACGATGACCGGCATCGTGGCCTGGCCCTGTTCTGCTCGGCCAAACCCAAAAGCGACCTGGTCATCGAGGTGAAGGAAGTGGGCGCGGCCAAGGACATCCCGGTCAAGACCCTGCCCTGCCGCATCGAGCGCATGGAAAGGCTGAGCGAGGACGTGATGCAGCTCTTCCTCAAGCTGCCGGCCAACGAGCGTCTGCAGTTCCTGCCCGGCCAGTACATCGACTTTTTGCTCAAAGACGGCAAGCGCCGCAGCTTCTCCCTGGCCAACGCGCCGGAGGAGGACGCCCTGCTCGAACTGCACGTGCGCCACGTCGCCGGCGGCGCCTTCACCGAGCACGTGTTCAACACCATGAAGGTGAAGGACATCATGCGCATCAACGGCCCACTCGGCAGCTTCTTCCTGCGCGAATCGGACAAGCCGGCGATCTTCCTCGCCACCGGCACCGGCTTCGCCCCGATCAAGAGCATCCTGAGCCATGTCTTCCATCACCAGAGCGAGCGGCAATTCGTCCTGTACTGGGGCGCGCGCAATCTGAAGGACATGTACCTGGCCGGGCTGCCCGGCCAGTGGCAGGAACAGCACCGCAACTTCAGCTTCATCCCGGTGCTGTCGCAGCCCGAGGCCGGCTGGCCCGGCCGCACCGGCTATGTGCAGGACGCCGTGCTGGCCGATTTTGCTGATCTCTCGGGCTACCAGGTCTACGCCTGCGGCTCGCCCAGGATGGTCGAGGCCGCGCACAAGGCCCTGACCGCGCGCGGCCTGCCGGAAGACGAGTTCTTCTCCGACGCCTTCGTCTTCCAGGGCAACTGAGCCGGTCGGGTCGGCCGCGCCCGATGCGCTTCGACGTCATCGTCCTTGGCGCCGGCGCCGCCGGCATGATGTGCGCGGCCGGGGCCGGCCAGCGTGGGCGGCGGGTGCTGCTGATCGACCATGCGGACAAGATCGGCGAGCGCATCCGCATCTCCGGCGGCGGCCGCTGCAACTTCAGCAACCGCGAGGTCGGGCCGGACAACTACCTGTCGCAGAACCCCCACTTCACCCGCTCGGCGCTCAAGCAGTTCTCCGCGCGCGATTTCCTCGCCCTGGTCGAGCGCCACCGCATCCCCTATCACGAGCGCGCGCACGGCCAGCTGTTCTGCGACGACTCGGCCCAGGACATCATCGCCATGCTGCGGCGGGAATGCGCCCAGGGCGACGTGCAATGGGCGACCGGTTGCAGGGTCGCGCACATCGAACGGCGCGAGGGCGACGAGATGCGCTTCGCGCTCGCCACCACCGCGGGCAGCTTCCGCTGCCAGGCGCTGGTGATCGCCACCGGCGGCCTGGCCGCGCCCAAGCTCGGCGCCAGCCCCTTCGGCTACCAGGTGGCCGAGCAGTTCGGCCTGCCCGTGGTGGCGCCGAAACCTGCCCTGGTGCCGCTGGCCCTGGCGCCGGAAACCCTGGCGCAGTTGCAGCCCCTGTCCGGCGCCTCGTTCGAGGCGCAGGCCCACTGCCTGGACATGAAACCGCGCTTCCGCGAAAACGTGCTGCTCACCCACCGCGGCCTGTCTGGCCCGGCCATTTTGCAGGTCTCCAGCTACTGGCAGTTCCAGGCATACGGCGCCGACAGGAAGCAGCCGATCGCGCTCGATCTTTTGCCCGATCTCGACGTGCCGGCCTGGCTGGAGTCGCAGCGCCACGGCAATGTCCTCTTGGCCAATCGGCTGGCCGAACACCTGCCGCGCCGTTTTGCCCAGGCCTGGTGCGCGCTGCACGGCCTCGACAAGCCCCTGGCCCAGTTCAGCAAGCGCGACATGCAGACGGCGATCGAATCCCTGCAGGGCTGGCGCCTGATGCCCTCGGGCACCCTGGGCTATGCCAAGGCCGAGGTGACGCTGGGCGGGGTGGACACCCGTGCCCTGTCGTCCAAGACCATGGAGGCCACGGCAGTGCCGGGGCTGTATTTCATCGGGGAGGTGGTCGACGTGACCGGCTGGCTGGGCGGCTACAACTTCCAGTGGGCCTGGTCGTCCGGCTGGGCAGCCGGGCAGGCGGTGTGACTCAGGCCTGCTCGAGCCGGCGCAGCAGGGCCTGGCGCGTCGCCTCCATCGGCCCGCTGCCCGGCGCCACTTGGGCCAGATAGCCTTGGGCCGCAGCGCGGTCGCCCGCATCGAGCGCGGCGCGCGCCGCGACCAGGGCGGCCAGTTCGGTGCGCTCCGCCGCCAGGACCTGGTCGGCCAGGCGCCGGGCCTCGCCCGCATCGTCGGCGAGCAGGGCCGCCGTGGCCTGGCAGAGCAGATTGTCCGCCTCGCGCCGGCGCCGCTCGGCGCGCCAGGCCTTGACCTCGCCCGGCAGGCGCAGGGTGACGCGCAGGATGCGCAACGCGGCATAGGCCAGGAAGAACCAGATCGTGGCGAAGATCACGGCGAACAGGAAGGACATCTCCATGCGCCAGGGCGGATAGACGACGAGGACGTAGCCCTGATCGAACCGCGCCGCCAGCACCAGCAGCACGGCCAGACCGAACAGCAGCAGGAGCCAGAGTGCCGCCCGCATCATCCGCTGCGCACCATGCGGCGCGCCTCGTTCAAGGCCTTGAGGCTGCCCGAGATGTCGGCGCCCTCGACCGAGACCGAGGCGGCGGCCAGGTGTTTCAGGCTGTCGAGCGTGCTGCGCACCAGCGGGTCGTTGCGATTGAAATACTGGGTGATCCAGGCCTGGGCCGCCGTCAGGTCGGACTTCCACGTGGCCTGGTCACCCTGCAGGGCGGCCAGGCGGGCGGAGAGCAGGCGCAGCTTGAGGTTCTGCTTGACGAAATAGACCTGCTCCGGCGCGAGCAGCGGCAGATCGGGGTGGTCGAGCCGGCGGATGCGCACCAGCTGCTTGAACTCCTCCCACAACGCGCGCCCCAGGCGGCTGGCGGTATCCACCGGCCCCGTGCCGGTCGCCGGCGCCGGCTTGGCGATCGGCTCCGATTCCGACTCCAGCTTGAGCATGTCGATGTTCTGGATCAGGGCGTCGAGTCGGGCATTGAGGCCGATCACATCGGCATTGGGCAAAAGGCGCAGGCGCTCGACATCGCGCGCGATCGCCTGACGCAGGGCGGCAAACTGCGGCTTGCCCTGCCGGGTCAGCCGCTGCTCGGCCGACTCCAGGGCGATCAGGGCGGCGCGGACATTGCCGGCCAGTTGCAGATGCTCCTGCACCAGCGACAGGGTCTGCTCGATGTCGGCCAACACCCGCTCGTCCTGGCTGCGCGCCAGTTCCTGGTACATGGCCGACAGCGCCAGCTGCTGGTTCTGCGCCGTCAACGACTGCGCTTCGAGCGCATCCAGGCGGGCGAGCACGCTGTCCAAAGTGGTGCCCGCCTGTTGGGCCGCGGCCTGCGCCTGACGGCTGGCGCTGTCGAATTCGCCGATGCGCTTGGCCAGCTGCAACTCCAGTTCCTGCATGCGCACGTGCAGCAGCCAGGCCACCGCACCGGCCGCAACCAGGGCCAGCACGGCCACCGTGAGGGCGGCCAGCAGCCAGGGCGAACGGCCAGGTGTCGTGGCGGTCTCAGGGGCGGGGCTGTTCATGGGCGAACCATTCATTCATCGATTTGAGCAAGCCTTCATCGCCGGTGGCGGTCACCTGCACCTGGCGCACACCGAGCGCGCGCGCCGCCTCGGCGATGCGCGCATGCGGCACGAACATCGGGGTGGCGCACAGCCATTCACGGCCGGCCTCGCCCAGCAGGGCAAACAGATTCCGCACACCCTCGGCGCTGGTGACGCTGACCGCGTCGATCCCGCCCCGTTGCCAGGCCGCCAGGATCGGAGCGGGGTCGGCCGCCGGCAGCCGGCGCCGGTAACACTCGGCATATTCCACCCAGGCGCCGCGTTCACGCAAGGTCTCGGCCAGCCATTCGCGCCCGCCTTGGCCACGAAAGATGACCACGCGCCGACCGGCCGGCTGTTGAAATTCACCGAGGGCGAGCAGGGCCTCGCTGTCACTGCCCTGCTCCGGCAGCCGCACCTGCCCGATGCCATGCCGCTGCAGGGCCCGTGCCGTACCCGGTCCGACCGCAGCGATCTTCACTTGACTTGGCCATTGCCCCAGACGCGATTCGATCGCCGGCCAGGCCATGTCCACGGCGCTGGGACTGATGAAGATGGCCCAATCGAATTGCGCCAGGCGCTCGATGACGTCCTGCAGGCGGGCCGTATCCTCCGGCGGTGCGATCTCGATACTGGGAAACAACAGAGGGCGGGCACCCGCGGCCTGCAGGCGTTCCAGCAGCGGCGCCGCCTGCTCGCGCGGCCGGGTCACCAGGATGCCCTTGCCCGCGAGTGACACCGTCAATGCCCGAGCAACTCCGCCATGACCTTGTCGGCGCCCTGCTTGAGCAGGGCCTCGGCCACCTGGCGGCCGAGCGCCTCCGGCTCGGCCGGCTCGCCGGTGGCCTCGGCCCGGTAGACGCGCACGCCCTCCAGGTCGGAGACGAAGCCGCGCAGGTGCAGGCGCCCCTCGACCAGCTCGGCGAAACCACCGATCGGGGCCTGGCAGCCGCCTTGCAGGACGCGGCCGAGCTCACGCTCGGCGCGGACACAGGCCGTGGTCGCGGCATCCGCCAGCGGGGCCAGCAATTCGACCAGATCGGGACGGTCGCTGCGGATCTCGATGCCGAGCGCCCCCTGGCCCACCGCGGGCAGGCTCTCTTCCGGCGTCAGCAGGGCGCTGATGCGATGGCCCAGCTCCAGCCGTTTGAGCCCGGCGGCAGCGAGCACGATGGCGTCGTACTGCCCCTCGTCCAGCTTGCGCAGCCGGGTGTTGACGTTGCCGCGCAGGGTGTCGATCTGCAGCTGCGGAAAACGCGCGCGGATCTGGGCCTGGCGGCGCAGGCTGGAGGTGCCGACCCGCGCGCCGGCCGGCAGTTCGGCCAGGCTCTTGTAGCGCTTCGAGACCAGGGCGTCGCGCGGGTCTTCCCGCTCGGTGATCGCCGTCAGCAGGAAGCCTTCCGGCAATACCATGGGCACGTCCTTCATCGAATGCACCGCCAGATCGGCCCGGCCCTCGGCCATGGCCTGCTCCAGTTCCTTGACGAACAAACCCTTGCCGCCGATGCGCGAGAGGGGCGAATCGAGGATCTGGTCGCCCTGGGTGGTCATGCCCAAAAGCTCGACCTGCAGGTCATCGTGCAGGGCCAGCAGGCGGGCGCGGATATGTTCGGCCTGCCACAGGGCCAGCTGGCTTTCACGGGTGGCGATGACAACACGGCTCGGCATGATTGAACTATTGGGCCGATAGAGGGCCCATGTCAGAATCCAACGAAGTTTACGGAGTTGCGCATGAAACGACTGTTCACGCTGCTGGCGGGCATTCTAGCATGGGCCGCGCTGACGGCTGCGGCCGAGGGGGTGCCCGACGCCGAGGATCTGGCCGCAGATGCCAAGCACGTGCGCGGCTTCCAAGGCGTGATCATGATCGCCTTCGTCAGCGAATCCTGTCCCTACTGCAAGGTGGTGCTCGACGAATTCATGATCCCGACCAGCCGCAATCTCGACTACGACACCAAACTGGTCATGCGCCGGGTCGAGGTCGGCGGCGGCCGGATGCTGCGCGACTTCAAGGGCCGGCGCATGAGCCAGGCTGCCTTCGCCAGCCGCCACGGCGTCAGCCTGGTGCCAACGGTGCTCGTCTTCAGCCCGGACGGCAAGCCGCTCGGCCCGCCGCTGATCGGGCTGTCCACCGTCGACTACTACGGCTACTACTTCAACGAGGCGATCGAGAACGGCCTGGCCGCCGTGCGCCAGGCCAGGCCTTGAGGCCGGATCGGGCCCGTTTCTACTGAAATGGGCGCTTGAGGGTAAAATCCGGGCGAACCGCAAACCGACATATATATTAAGTGTCGGCCGCCGATAGGATGAACCCGCATGTCGAACGACACCCCGCAAAGCAATAACACCTGGTCCGGCCGCTTCTCCGAACCCGTGTCCGAACGGGTAAAGCGCTACACCGCCTCCATCCCCTTCGACTGGCGGCTGTGGCCGTTCGACATCCAGGGCTCGCTCGCCCACGCCCGGATGCTCCACCGCGTCGGCATCCTGTCGGCCGACGACCTCGCCGCCATCGAACGCGGCATGGCCGAGATCCGGGCCGAGATCGAGGCCGGCCGCTTCACCTGGTCGCTCGACCTGGAAGACGTGCACATGAACATCGAGCGGGCCTTGACCGCGCGCATCGGCGATGCCGGCAAGCGCCTGCACACCGGGCGCTCGCGCAACGACCAGGTCGCCACCGATGTGAGGCTCTATCTGCGCGACGCTATCGATCAGATCCTCGTCCTGCTCCGCCAGGCGCGCGGCGCCCTGCTCGATCTGGCGGAAAAGCAGGCCGACACGGTGATGCCCGGCTTCACCCATCTGCAGGTGGCCATGCCGGTCACCTTCGGTCATCATATGCTGGCCTATTTCGAGATGCTGTCGCGCGACGCCGAGCGCCTGGCCGACTGCCGGCGCCGGGTCAACCGCCTGCCCCTGGGGGCGGCGGCGCTCGCCGGCACCACCTTCCCGATCGACCGCCAGTTCGTCGCCCAGGAACTCGGCTTCGAGGCGGTATGCGAGAACTCGCTCGACGCCGTGTCCGACCGCGACTTCGCCATCGAATTCCTCGCCGCCGGCGCCCTGCTGATGACCCACCTCTCCCGCTTCTCGGAAGAGCTGGTGCTGTGGATGACCCCGCGCTTCGGCTTCATCGACCTGGCCGACCGCTTCTGCACCGGCTCCTCGATCATGCCGCAGAAGAAGAACCCGGACGTGCCCGAGCTGATGCGCGGCAAGACCGGCCGCATGAACGGTCACCTCATCGCCCTGCTCACCCTGATGAAAGGCCAGCCGCTCGCCTATAACAAGGACAACCAGGAAGACAAAGAGCCGCTGTTCGATGCGGTCGACACCCTGATCGACACCCTGGCCCTGCTGGCCGAGATGATCCCCGGCATCCGGGTCAAGCCCGAGGCCATGCGCCGGGCGGCGGCCGAGGGCTTCGCCACCGCCACCGACCTGGCCGATTATCTGGTGAAGAAGGGTCTGCCCTTCCGCGAGGCGCACGAGGCGGTGGCCCGCGCCGTGCGCGCGGCCGAGGCCAAGGGCTGCGACCTGGCCGACCTTCCCCTGACCGAGTTGCAGGGCTTCTCGAACCTGATCGCCGACGACGTCTACGCCGTGCTCACCCTGGAAGGCTCGCTCGCCGCGCGCCAGCATATCGGCGGCACAGCGCCGGAACAGGTGCGCGCCGCCATCGCCCGGGCCCGGGCGCGGCTGGCTTAAGCGAGATTAACCGGCTCGCCGGCCTGTTCGCTGGCCAGCCGCGACAGGGCGGCGAACAGCTCCTCGCCCGTGCGGGTATCCCGCCACTGGCCATCCTGCCAGCGATAGTGAAAGCCGCCGCTTTTCGCGGCGACCCAGATCTCCTGCACCGCGGCCTGCTTGTTGATCACGATCTTGGAGCCGTCGTCGAACTCCAGCTCCAGGATGCCGCCGCCGGCGCGCTCGCATTCGAGCCCGGCATCGGACCTTTCGATGCCTTCCTCGATCCGGGTCAGCGCGGCATCGGCCAGACTCTGGTATTCGCGTTCGTCCATGTTTTCCCCCATGCTAAACTCGTGCGGTGCCCCATTTTACCGATGCCGCCATGTCCCGACTGTTTCTGCTCTGCCTGTTGATCGCCCTGTCCGGCTGCGGCAAAAAAGGTCCGCTCTATCTGCCGGACGACCCGAAACCCCAACCCACCGCCCCCAGCCAGCAATGAACCTTGTCACCCGACGCGACGGCCACCTCTATTGCGAGGACGTGGCCCTGGACAGCATCGCCCAAGCCCACGGCACGCCCACCTATGTATATTCCCGGGCCATGCTGGAAGCGACCTATCAGGCCTATGACCGCGCCTTCGCCGGCCACCCGCATCTGATCTGCTATGCGGTGAAGGCCAATTCCAGCCTGGCCATCCTCAACCTGTTCGCCCGCCTCGGCGCCGGTTTCGACATCGTCTCCGGCGGCGAGCTGGCCCGGGTGCTGGCGGCCGGCGGCAACCCGAACAAGGTGGTTTTCTCCGGCGTCGGCAAGACGGCCGAAGAGATGCGCGCCGCGCTCGCGGCCGGCATCCACTGCTTCAATGTCGAATCGGAGAGCGAGCTGCACCGCCTGAACCAGGTGGCCGGCGAGCTGGGCAAGCGCGCGCCGATCAGCCTGCGGGTGAACCCCGACGTCGACGCCAAGACCCATCCCTACATCTCGACCGGGCTCAAGGAGAACAAGTTCGGCATCGCCCACGACGAGGCGCTGCGGGTCTATCGCCTGGCTGCCTCGCTGCCGAACCTGCGGGTGGTCGGCATCGACTGTCACATCGGTTCGCAGCTGACCGAGATCGCCCCCTTCGCCGAGGCACTGGACAAGGTGCTGCAACTGGTCGATACCCTGGCGGCCGACGGCATCATCCTGCATCACCTCGACATGGGCGGCGGCGTCGGCATCCGCTACCGTGACGAGACGCCGCCGGCGGTCGACGCCTACGCCCGCACCCTGCTCGACAAGCTCAAGGGCCGGCCGCAGACACTCATCCTCGAACCGGGCCGCTCGCTGGTCGGCAACGCCGGCCTGCTGCTGACCCGGGTCGAATACCTCAAACACGGCGCGGCCAAGGACTTCGCCATCGTCGACGCCGCCATGAACGACCTGATGCGACCGGCGCTGTACGACGCCTGGCACGACATCGTGCCGGTGACGCTGCGCCAGGGAGAAGCACGCCGCTACGAAATCGTCGGCCCCGTCTGCGAGAGCGGTGACTTCCTCGGCCACGATCGTGAACTGGTATTGGCGGAAGGCGATCTGCTCGCCGTTCTTTCCACTGGTGCGTATGGCATGAGCATGAGCTCGAACTACAACAGCCGCGCGCGTGCTGCTGAAGTGATGGTGCATGGCGCGCAGCTGCATCTCATTCGGCGACGTGAAGAGATCAGCGCGCTGTTCGCGAATGAAGTGTTGTTGCCGTGATAACACAGTGCGGAAAATTGTTTTGCGCATGACATATAAACTGTTGCGGCGCAAATAATTTTTGGTTCTAGAATTGCCTCATCGCGCGGAAATGCGCGGAAATGCTTGGATACAGGCATGTGAGTCAGGCAACTTAACTTCATAGAGGAGTCGAATATGACTGCCGAAACCACCAGCAGCGCGCTTGAAACCGCAATGAGCAGTATCTCCACCACCACCCCCTCCCCCGTCACCAAGAAACCCGCCGTGAAGAAGGCAGCCGCCAAGAAACCCGCTGCCAAGAAGACGGCCGCCAAGAAACCCGCCGCGAAGAAGGCAGCCGCCAAGAAACCGGCCGCCAAGAAGACGGCCGCCAAGAAACCCGCCGCGAAGAA
>DDKN01000052.1:5776-69336 GCA_002339725.1 Thiobacillus sp. UBA2597 | reverse complement strand
AGATTAGAGCCTCCTCAAAACCCAGGGCGATTCAGATTATGTGAAACTGACTCCTTTAATCGAGTGATTTCTTATAGAACTCACGTTCAGTCTCTCGGCTAGCATCTAATACTGCTTTAATTCGAGCATCAAAGCTTTCTGGCAACTCAAGTTTGTGAAATATCTTCAGTGTGTTTCCCAGAGGCGCATCGCGGGTTTCCAAGGTAATTAATGTTGCCTCTGGAGCGTTATGCAAGCCAACCGATCTGGAATAGCCGACTTGCAGCCACGCCAAGCCGGGATAGACATTTTTGTCATAAGCCTCTATCCCTATGCTATTCCCCTGACCACCGTGCTGAATCCCTTTCGCATACAAATGGATTTCGGCGCCACTTTGAGTATCTGCAAAAGGGCTACGATAGGTGTTATACAAGCAATCCTCTTGTCGATCAGCCCTCCTAAATAAAGGATTCGGGCTAGGATCACGCCTCCGCTCGCAGCGTTGTGAGGTCAGAAATCTGCTTGAGGTTACCCACAATCTCATGCTCATATGGCCAAATTCATCCGTCCAGGACGCCCATGGCAGTTTGACTTTTCTAGCATCAAGATACAACTCCAAAACCGCTGCATCCTCCTCCTTACATAACTCCTTCTTTCCACCCCAGCCACAGGTGACATAACCGGTCTTTACCTTACGCCAAGCGGCGGCTTCGATGCCTTTCAGATTTGGATCAATCCACTCCTTGGGCATACCGAAGCGCTCAGCAAATTCTTTGGAATAAACCCACACATGAGGATCGACTGTATAAGGCCCCGGTCTTGCCTGACTCTCAAAAGTAAACCGTGTTTGCCAGTTGATTGTGCGCTGCTCGTCATTAGCCGCAGTCGTTTCTCGGGTTTGTTTAGTGACCGTAACTAATTTATCTTTTACTAATTGTTGGTCTGCACCTGCGTTCCCTATCAAACCAAATAGCCCATTCAAAATGGCGATACCCACTATCCATAGAGAACGAAAAATTATTGAGCAGCATCTGTAATTCATGACCCATTCGCCCCCAACATCAAGGAAAAATTCCCCCCGTCAGCTTGAATCCCAGCCGACGCAGAAAGCTATCCCGTTTTTCCAGATCGGGCCGCTGTTGACCCCGGCATTCAGTTCCACCGCCCCGCGGTTTTCCGCCCACTTCCTGAAGGCCATGAGCAAGCGCAGGCCGGCGCCGCCCATGCGCTTTTCCGGCAGCACGTCGTAGTGGATGACGCTGGCGACCAGACGGTTGGAAAAGAAGTGCTGCTCGACGCAACCGATGATGCCACCCGCCGGGTTGCCCTCGCTGCCTTCGGCGACGAAGAAACAGTGGCTGCCATGGCAGTTCGTGGTATCAGACCCGATTGAAGCCATCTCGATTAGGCACGCTCCCTGATTGTTCCAGCCCTGGCGAATTATCTGTTTTCGCTTGACTGGGCGCCAAGCCAACCTTGGGTTACCGGCTATTCTGGAATGAAGCATACCCTGTCCGGAAACCGAGGGAAACATGAAACGCATCCGACTCGCCGTCGTCGGCTTCGGCCGCCTGGGCCGGGCCTGCCTCGACGCCCTGCGCGAGGCAGCCGACCTGGAGCTTGCCGGCGTGGTGCGTCGGCCCGAGCAGGCGCGGCATGCCCTGCCCCCGCCCTATGCCCAGGTGCAGGTGGCGGATCATGTCTCGGCCCTGGGTGCGGTGGATGGTGCGCTGGTCTGCGTGCCGCCTGAAGTGATGGTAGATGTGGCGCGGGAACTGTTGCGGCACAAGGTGCCCGTCGTCGAGTGCGCCGCGGTGGACGAGGCCACGCTGCGCCGCAATCAGGCGGCCTTGCATGAGGTCGCCCTGGACAAAAAGGTGCCCGCCATCCTCGGCGCCGGCTGGTCGCCCGGCGCCTTGAGCTTGTTCCAGAACCTGTTCCAGCTCCTGATCCCCAAGGGCGAGACCGAGCTCAGCTACCGGCCCGGCGCGAGCCTGCACCACTCGGCCGCCGCGCGTGAAATCAAAGGCGTGCGCGATGCCCTGTGCGCCGAGCTGCATGGCGCCGACGGCCGACCCCAGCGCTATGTCTATGTCGAACTGGAGCGCGGCGCGGACCCAGATGCGGTGGGCCGCGCCATCGCGGCCGACCCGCTGTTCCTGGGCGAGGCGACCCAGGTCTTTCCGGTGGACAGTTTGGCCGAGCTGGAGCAGGCCGGTCACGGCGTGGTGCTGACCCGGCGCGGCACGGCCGGCCGGGGCATCCACGACAGCCTGTTGCTGGAGGGGCGCTTCGACCGCTATGCCTTCAGCGCCCGCATCATGCTCGATGCCGCGCGCCGCCTGCCCGCGCGCAAGTTCGGCGCCCACCTGTATTCGGTGCTGGTCTGACGCGGGGCCGCCATGTACCGCAAGGACCTGATCGAGCTGCTGCAGGGCCACCCCATGACCTTGTACGAGATCGCCAGGCCCTTGCAGCTCAAGCCCAAGGATGTCGAGGACGACCTGCGCCACTTGCAGAGGACGCTCAAGCACGCGCATTTCAGGCTGGTGATCCACCCGGCCCGCTGCCAGAAATGCGGCTTCATTTTTGGCACCGAGCACCTGCACAAGCCGGGCCACTGCCCGGCCTGCAAGGGCACCTGGATTGCCGAGCCGAGGTTCGAGATCGTCGCGCGCTGAGCCGCGCCCGCGGCTTGACTCACCCCCCTGCCCGGCTACAAAGAAAGAAGACCGCAGGGTCGGATGAATTGCCGGATGCCCGCTCCAACGGCATCCATTGGCGCAGCAGGAGAAGTATCATGATCTTCGACATCGATATCGCCAGCCGCGTGAGCCCGGCGCTCTCGCAAATTCTGGAAGCGCATGCCAATGACCCCGACGCCCTCCAACCCGCGACACTGGGGTCGGTCCATGCCTTCCTGGCTTCGGGCGAGGCGGGCAGGCGCTATGAGGCCGATCGCCTGCACCCGGAGACGACGCGCGACCTGATGACCGAACTGGACGAACTGATCGAGGAGTTCGGCGAAGATGCCCCGGCCGCCGATTTCGTCACCGTGCAGGCGAGCGAGGCCCTGTCGCGCGTGATTCAGGAAGTACTCGACCACTCGGCCACACCGCCCACCCTGGGCAAGGTGCAGGAAGCCATGGCGAACGGTCTGGTCGCCCGGCTGGTGGGTGAAGGCGTGCTGGAAGACGACGAGGACGACACCCTGCAGGCCGAGTTGGAACAGTTGATCGCCCGCCACAGCCCGGACGTGCCGGCCGAGCCCTTCATCCGCTATGAATGAGCCGCACCGGCTGGACGACCCTGCGCTGAAACGTGATCGCCACCGTGTGCGGAAGTCGCGGCCATGAGCCGGTTGCTTCGTGTGCGAGACAGAACGCTTAACACCGATTTCACCGACTCACTGGATCGCCGCCGGCAAAACCCTGGGTGACGCAGCCGGCGCCACGCGGGCCAACCGGAAATCGCGCCGACGCCGTCCCTCCGGGCGGACGTATTGAGAGTAACGCTAATCCTTGTTCTGTTCCCCGCTCAGGGGCTCATCCTCGGCCGGCACGCGGTATTTCTCGGTGGCCCACTCGCCCAGGTCGATCAGCTTGCAGCGCTCGGAGCAAAAAGGCCTGAAGGTGTTTTCCGGCCGCCACTCGACGGGCTTGCCGCAGGTGGGGCAGGCGACGGTGCGGTATTTTTGGCTCATGGCGTTTACCCAATAAAAAAGGCGGCTTGCGCCGCCTTTCCCTCACCCCTGCCCTCTACCCTCTCGGGCATAAATCCCCAAGGGAGAGGGGGTATGTGTGGCTCAGGCCGAGAAGGAGGAGCCGCAGCCGCAGGTGGAGACGGCGTTCGGGTTCTTGATGACGAACTGGGCGCCTTCCAGGCCTTCGCTGTAGTCGATCTCGGCACCGACCATGTATTGCAGGCTCATCGGGTCGATCAGCAGGGTGACGCCGTTCTTCTGCATCACGGTGTCGTCCTCGTTCTGCACCTCGTCGAAGGTGAAGCCGTACTGGAAACCGGAGCAGCCACCGCCGGTGACGAAGACACGCAGTTTCAGATCGGGATTGCCCTCTTCCTCGATCAGCGATTTCACCTTGTTGGCGGCGCTGTCGGTGAAGACCAGGGGGTTCATTTCGGTCGCGGCATTCATCGCGGTGCTCCTATAAAAAAGTTCAGCTTGGGCATTATTGGGGTGAGGAAAGTTCCCGTCAACCATGCCCGGGATATGGGTTCGCCCCTTGAAACTTCAAGGCGAAACGGCAATTTGGGTCAAACCCATCTGTTCTTGGCAACCGAACATCAGGTTCATGTTCTGCACGGCCTGGCCGGCGGCACCCTTGACCAGGTTGTCGATCACCGAGAGCACGACCACGGTGTCGCCGCCCTGCGGGCGATGGACGGCGATGCGGCAGGTGTTGATCGAGCGCACCGAGCGGGTCTCGGGGTGCGACTTGGCCGGCATGACGTCGACGAAGTACTCGCCGGCGTAACGCTTCTCATACAGGGCCTGCAGGTCGACGTCCTTCTTCAGCTTGCCATAGAGCGTGGCATGGATGCCGCGGATCATCGGGGTGAGGTGCGGCACGAAGGTGAGGCCCACGTCATGGCCGGCCATGCGGGCGAGGCCCTGGCGGATCTCCGGCCAGTGGCGGTGGCCCGGCACGGCATAGGCCTTGAAGCTGTCGGTCGCCTCGGCGTAAAGGATGTGGGTCTCGGCCTTGCGCCCGGCACCCGAAACGCCTGACTTGCAGTCGGCCACCAGCCAGCCGGTGTCGACCACGCCGGCCTCGACCAGGGGCAGGAAGCCCAGCTGCACGGCGGTGGGGTAGCAGCCAGGGTTGGCGATCAGCCGGGCCGACTTGATGGCCGCGCGGTTGAGCTCGGGCAGGCCGTAGACAGCCTCGGCCACCAGCTCGGGGCAGGCGTGCTCCATGCCGTACCACCTGGACCACTCGGCCACGTCCTTGATCCGGAAGTCGGCCGCCAGGTCGATGACCCTGACCCCGGCGTCGAGCAGCTCACGCGCCTGCTGCATGGCGATGCCGTTGGGCGTGGCGAAGAACACCACGTCGCACTGTTTGAGCGGGGCCTCGTCCGGCGTGGCGAAGGCCAGATCGACCCGGCCGCGCAGGGAAGGAAACATCTCGGCCACCGGCATGCCGGCCTCCTTGCGCGAGGTGATGGCCGCCAGCTCGACCTCGGGGTGCTGGGCCAACAAGCGGAGCAGCTCCACGCCCGTGTAGCCGGTGCCGCCGACGATGCCTGCCTTGATCATGTCTTCTGCCTTTCGATTCTTTTAACACCAAAACCCTGTATGGGTCATTCCCGCGCAGGCGGGAATCCAGTCAATTTTCTGATTCCGGGTCAGCGGCGCTATGCGCCGCGCCCGGAATGACGGGCTGAACAATGATACCCCCGGAAATGCAAAAAGCCGCCCTTGAGGCGGCTTTTTGCGGGATGCCACAATCAGCGCTTGGAGAACTGCTTGCGCCGGCGGGCCTTGTGCAGGCCGACCTTCTTGCGCTCGACCTCGCGCGCATCGCGGGTGACCAGACCGGCCTTCTTGAGCACGGTCTTGAGCGCCGGATCGAACTCGATCAGGGCGCGGGTGATGCCGTGACGCACCGCACCGGCCTGGCCGGATTCACCGCCGCCGGCCACGTTGACCATGATGTCCAGGGCACCTTCCTTTTCGGTCAGCACCAGGGGCTGGCGCACGACCATGCGGCCGGTTTCGCGGGCGAAGTACTGATCCAGCGGCTTGCCGTTGACGACGATCTGGCCCTTGCCGGACTTGATGAAGACGCGCGCGACCGAGCTCTTGCGACGCCCGGTGCCGTAGTAGTAGTCACCGATCATGACTTAATCCTTAAATTTCCAATGCCTTGGGCTGCTGGGCGGCATGGGGATGCTCGCTGCCGGCATAGACCTTCAGCTTCTTGATCATGGCGTAGCCCAGGGGGCCCTTGGGCAGCATGCCCTTGACGGCCTTCTCCAGGACGCGGCCGGGATGCTTGGCCTGCATGTCCTTGAAGTTGGTCTCGTAGATGCCGCCCGGATAACCGGAGTGGCGGTAATACTTCTTGTCCAGGGCCTTGTTGCCGGTGACGCGGATCTTGTCGGCATTGACCACGACGATGAAATCGCCGGTATCCACGTGCGGGGTGTAGATGGCCTTGTGCTTGCCGCGCAGACGACGGGCGATTTCGCTCGCCAGGCGACCGAGCACCTTGTCGTTGGCGTCCACGACATACCAGTCGTGCACGACTTCGAGCGGCTTGGCAGAAAAGGTTTTCATGTTGTTTTCCAAGGGGCAAACGCGGAAAGACGCGGATTGTATTCAATATTTCAAAGCCCTGTCAAACCCGATTTACCGATGGGTCAATACCCGGATAATGCCGGCATGGACACCGCCTGGCTGGTCACCAATCTGGTCGCGGGGCTGCTCTTGCCCCCGCTCAACCTGCTCTTGCTGGCGGCGGCCGGGTTCTGGCTGGCGCGGCGCCGGCCCCGGCTGGGGCGCGGCCTCATGCTGGCGGCGTTCGCCGGCCTCTGGCTGCTGGCCACGCCCTGGGTCGGCGACCGGCTGCTGGCCACCCTGCAGACGCCTTACCAGCCGATCCGCGGCGACGAGGCCGAGGCCATCGTCATCCTGGGCGGCGGCAGCAAACCGGCCCCGGAATACGGTGGCGACCGGCCGAGCCAGGCGGCGCTGGAGCGGCTGCGCTACGGCGCCCACCTGGCTCGGCAGACCGGCAGGCCCGTCCTGGTCAGCGGCGGCGCGCCCCAGGGCGGCCGGCCGGAAGGCCAAATCATGGCCGAGGCGCTGGCCGCCGATTTCCGGGTGCCGGCGACCTGGGTCGAGGACCGCTCGCGCAACACCTGGGAAAACGCCGAATACTCGGCCAGGTTGCTGGAACAGGCCGGCATCCGCCGCATCTACCTGGTGAGCCAGGCCTGGCACCTGCCGCGCGCCGTGCCGGTGTTCGAACGGGCTGGGCTGACGGTGGTGCCGGCCGGCACCGGCTATGCCGGGCTGGGGCCGATCACGCCGGTCGATTTTTTGCCGAGTGGCCGCGGCCTGAAGGACAGCGATATCGCCCTGCACGAGGTCATCGGCCTGATCTGGTACCGTATTCGCAATTGAACGAGGAGTCGTAATGAAAACCCGCGTGAAATGGATCGAAGACGTCTGCTTCATGGGCGAAACCGGCAGCGGCCACGCCGTGGTGATGGACGGCGCGCCCGACATCGGCGGCCGCAACCTGGGCCCGCGGCCGATGGAGATGCTGCTCCTGGGCGCCGGCGGCTGCACCTCGGTCGACGTGGTGATGATCCTGAAAAAAAGCCGGCAGGACGTGACCGGCTGCGATGTGGTGCTCGATGCCGAGCGGGCCGAGGATCACCCCAAGGTGTTCACCCGGATCAACATGCACTTCATCGTGCGCGGCCGCAATTTGAAGGCTGATGTGGTGGATCGGGCGATCAAGCTGTCGGCGGAGAAATACTGCTCGGCCACCATCATGCTGGCGAAGACCGCCCAGGTGACCCACGACTTCGAGATCGTCGAGGAAGGCGCCGCTCAGGCCGAATAGAGCTGCACCGCGTAGCCGCTGCCGCCGGCCGCCAGTCGCAGCAGGCGGTCGATGTTGGGGTGCTTGCCGGGGTGGGCGCGGGCGTCCTCGGTGTGCTCGGCGTAGAGCGCCAAGCCCTCCTCGGCCGCGGCAGCATTGATCTCGCCGTACTTGGCGGCGAGGTAGGCATAGACCCGCACCGAGCCGGCGCTGCCCGGCTTGTTCTCGATCACTTCCCTGATACCGCCGGGTGCGGTCAGTTCGATCCGGGCCAGGTGGTCCACCGGGGGCAAGGCGGCAAGATTGTCGGCGAAGGCCATGTTCAAATTCTGTAGGCCGTGTGGGTGAGAATCTTCGAGGTCGCCTGCATCGCCAGCTTCACCGGCAGCGGCAACGGCGCGCCGCCGTGGGCGATGGCGGTCTCGGCGTGCTTCACCTCGTCCGCCTTCATCTGCTCGACGATGGCCCGGCTCTTGGCATCCTGCTCGGGCAGCTTTTCCAGATGGCCGTTGAGATGGCCCTCGACCTGGCGCTCGGTCTCGGCCAGAAAGCCCAGGTTCCACTTGTCGCCCAGGGCGCCGGCGATGGCGCCCAGGGTGAAGGAGCCGGCGTACCAGAGCGGGTTGAGCAGGCTCTTGCGGCTGCCCAGTTCCTCCAGCCGGCGCTCGCACCAGGCTAGGTGTTCGGTCTCCTCCTCGCTCGCTGCCTGCAGGGCCTTTTGCACCTCGGGGTCGCGCGCGGTCAGGGCCTGGCCCTGATACAGCGCCTGGGCGCAGACCTCGCCGCTGTGGTTCACCCGCATGAGCCCCGCGGCGTGGCGCTTCTCGGCCTCGCTCAGTTCGCTCTCGGGCACATCGGCATCGGGATAGGGCCGCCGGCTGTGGGCGGGGGCGAACACCGTGCGCAGGGCCTTGTCGAATTGGATGATGAGCTTGTCCGGGATGGGCAGCATGGTTTTACCTCTCGGGCGTCAAGCTAAGCGGCGCGCACGCGTCCGCTTCAGCGCGTTACAGGGATCATGCCGAATTATACGGCGTCGGGGTCTTCGCCGCCCAAGCCGGTCGGCAGGCCGTCGATGCTCAGGCGGTTCTTCCGCCGGCGGTATTCGCGCATGCCCGACTCGCCCTTGTTCCGGGCCCATTCCAGCAGCTGATCGCGTTCGCCAAGATAGTCGAACAGCGGCACGCCGGCACCGCAGGAGGTCTGCAGCGAATCGACATGGAGCAGCACGATCTGGCGTGCACCGGGCAGATCGGGGAATTCCGCCTTCAGCCCGGCCCAGGCCGGCAGCTCGGGCCGCACGATCTCGCCCTGGCCATACAGGCGCAGGATCAGAGGCTCGCCCTCGAAGGCGCAGAACATCAGGGTCAAGCGGCCGTTCTCGCGAATGTGCGCCGCCGTCTCGGCGCCGCTGCCGGAAAGATCGAGATAGGCCACGGTCTTCGGCCCCAGCACGCGCAGGCTGTCCAGGCCCTTGGGCGAGACGTTGACCCGGCCGGCATGGGGTGCCGTGGCGACGAAAAAAATCTTCTGGCGCCCGATGAACTCGGTCAGCTCCGGCGTCAGTTGTTGGTAGAACTTCGCCATGGCGTCATTTCTCTTTGTCCCAGCCCTGCTCGCGCACGAACTCGACGATGATCTCCAGCCGCCGCACCGGGTCGTCCAGTTCGAGCAGGGCCTGGCGCGCCGACATCTCGAACGGCAGCAGCTCGACCAGGCGATGGCCGACCCAGGCCACCTCGTCGCGCACCGGGTGCAGGCCCAGATCAGGCAGTTCGTCCGCCATGCGTTGCAGCAGGCGCAGGCAGGGCCGGCAATGTTCGGGTAACGGTGCCTCCGATTCGGGCGGCTTCAACTCGACCTCGCCGATCAGGAGGCGGTTGGGGCCGGCCCGGGTCGACAGGATGCGGAAGCGTTCGCCGCCCTCGACCTCGATCTCAAACACGCCGGGGGTGTTCATGTCGGCCGTGCGGATATGGGCCAGGGTGCCGACCGGCTCGGGCTGGGCCAGTTCGCCCACCTCGGCGCCGGAATGGATGAGGCAGATGCCGAAGGGCGCGCCGCTGCGCAGACAGGCGCTGACCAGATCGAGATAGCGCGGTTCGAACACCTTGAGCCGCAGGCGCCCCCCCGGCAGCAGCAGGATATTGAGGGGAAACAGCGGCAGTTCCATCAGCCTTCTTCGCCGGGCTCACCCCAGCGTTGCATCAAGCCGTGCGGCACCCCGATCTGGTCCAGCACGCGCGCGACGACGAAGTCGACCACCGCCTCGACCGTTTGCGGCCGGTGATAAAAGCCGGGATTGGCCGGCAGGAGGGTGGCGCCGGCCTCGGCCAGCCGGGTCATGTTGCGCAGATGGATGAGGGAGAACGGGGTCTCGCGCGGCACCAGAATCAGCGGGCGCTTTTCCTTGAGCATCACGTCGGCCGCGCGCTCGATCAAATTGTCGGCCAGGCCCTGGGCGATGGCTGCCAGCGTGCCCATGGTGCAGGGACAGACGATCATGGCGTCGGCCGGATTGGAGCCGGAGGCGAGCGGGGCGAACCACTCCTCCTTGCCGTAGGCGACCAGTTGGCCCGGCTGAGCGGCAAAACGCGCGCCCAGGACCTCGGCCAGCTCGGCCGTGCCACTCGGCAGCGCCAGGTCGAGTTCCTGCCTGGCGACGATGCGTGCCGCCGACGAGACCAAGAGCTCGACCCGGCAACCCGACTGCAGCAGGCATTCGAGCAGACGCAGGCCATAGGCCATGCCCGAGGCGCCGGTCCAGGCCAGGGCGATGCGTTTGGGGCTCATGCGGTCACCGTTTGGCGGGATTCGGGTTGGGGTGCCTGCATCAGGCGGGCGACGATGAGGCCGTTGATGAGGCCGGTGACCCAGGCCGCGCCCAGAAACAGCGGCAGCAGTCCGATCAGGCTCACACCGGGCATGAGCCAGACATCGACCAGCAGCAATTGCGCGCCGATGTGGCCGAAGGCCGCCAGCAGTGACAGACCGACCGGGCCGAACCAGGTCTGGGGCAGACGCGCCGCCCCGGCCAGGATCAACAGGCTGGCCAGGCCGCCCGCCAGGCTCAGGGCGAAAGTCGGCGTGAGGAAGCTGCCCAAAAACAGCGCGCCGGCGACGATGCGCAAGAGCGCGACCCAGGCCGCCAGGCGCCAGCCATAGCGATACAGCACCAGCAGGGTGACGATATTGGCCAGACCCGGCTTGAGGCCGGGGATGGGCAGCGGGATGGCCGCCTCGGCCAGGGTGAGCCCGATGCCGGCCGCCGCCAGCGCGGCGATGCGCCGGTCCTCGAGACTGGCCTTGAGTTCAATAATTGAGGCTGTCATAAGCCGCCCTGCCCAGTTGCACGCTCACCCGGTTGGGCAGGCAGACCGCCGCCTCGCCCGCCTTGAGCCAGCCCTGCTGCACGCACAGCTGGCGCGGGCTGGGATCGGCCTTGACCCGCACCCGGCCGGATTTGATCTCCACCTCGGTCGTACCCAGCGGCCCCGGCACCGCAATGACGCGATCGAGGCGCAGGCTGGTCTCCAGAAAGGTCTGCCCCGCCTGCTGGATCACCACCCGGTCGGCCGTGGCCGGGGCACGCAGCAGCAGGCCGGCGACCAGTGCCAGGCCGGCCAGCAGCAGCAAGATGTCGCCGGGCCGCAAGCCGCTCATGGTGCCAGCCCCCGATGCCGCACCAGTACCTGCAGGCCCGGGCGGAAATGGCTGGCCAGGGTCTCGGCGAAATAGACCGAACGGTGCTGGCCGCCGGTGCAGCCCAGGGCCACGGTGAAATAGGCCCGGTTGTCGCGGATATAGGCCGGCAGCCACTTCTCCAGATAGGCCCGGATGTCGGCCAGCATGGCGCCCACCTCGGGCTGGGCCCGAAGGAAATCGATCACCGGCGCATCCCTGCCGGTGAAGGGACGCAGCGCGGGGTCGTAATGCGGGTTGGGCAGGCAGCGCACATCGAACACCAGATCGGCGTCGAGCGGGATGCCGTGCTTGAAGCCGAACGATTCGAACACCAAGGTGAAATTGGCCCCCCCCAGGGCCAGCCAGTCTTTCACCCAGGCGCGCAGGGCATTGGCTGAAAGCTCGCTGGTATCGAGCCGGTGCCCCAGGGCGGCCAGATCGGCCAGCAGTTCGCGTTCCTGCCGGATGCATTCTTCCAGCGAGCGCTCGCCGGTGCTGAGCGGATGGCGCCGACGCGTTTCGGCAAAGCGGCGCACCAGCTCGCTCTCGGTCGCCTCGAGGAACAGCACGCGCAAATCGAGTCGCGTCTGCAAATGGCGCAATTGCTCGGGCAGGCGCTCCAGGCAGTCACCGCTGCGGGCATCGATGCTGACCGCGGCATCCTGGCAGCCCTGTTGTTCCAGATAGGCCACCGTTTCCGGCAGCAGCAGGGCCGGGATGTTGTCGATGCAATAGAAGCCGGCATCCTCCAGCACCTTGAGGGCGACGCTCTTGCCGGAGCCGGACAGGCCGGTGATGACGATCAGGCGCACGCTAATCCCTAACCCCGCTCGTAGCCCTGCAGGGCCTGGTGCTGGCGCTGGACGAATTCTGCGGCGCTGTCGATGCCATGCTGCTTGAGGATGTGGTTGCGTACCGCCACCTCGACCAGCACCGCCAGGTTGCGTCCGACCGCGAGCGGAATGCTGACTTTGGGGATTTCGACGCCGAGAATGGTCTCGCTGCTCGCCGGGATGGCGAGCCGATCGACCTCCTGCCATTGCTCGGCCGGCGTGAGCTGCACGATGAGCTTGAGGTTCTTCTTGAACTTGACCGCGGTCTCGCCGAACAGGTGGCGGATGTCGAGCACACCCAGGCCGCGCACCTCCATGAAACCGCGCAGCAGTTCGGGGCAGCGCCCCTCCAGGGTGTCGGGCGAGACCGCATAGACCTCGAGGATGTCGTCGGCCACCAGGCGATGGCCGCGGCTGATCAGCTCCAGGGCAAGCTCGCTCTTGCCGGTGGCGGCGGCGCCGGTGATCAGCACCCCCAGGCCGGACACCTCGAGAAAGACCCCGTGCAGGGTCACCATGGCGGCCAGGGCCTGGCTCATCACATGGGACAAAATGCGCATCAGATGGGCGCTCGATTCGGGCGAGGTGAACACCGGGACCTGGCGCTGTTCGGCCATGGCCAACAGGGCCGGCGGCGGCGGTTCGCCATTGGTGACCACCACCATGGCCAATTCGCTGGCGAGCAGATTATTGAGCGCCTGTTCCTGCCCCTGCGCCGACAGGCCACGCAAATAGGCCAGCTCGGTATTGCCCAGGATCTGGATGCGGTTGGGATGGACCAGGTTGAAATAGCCGATCAGGGCGACGGCCGATTTTTCCACCGCATCGGAGGTGAGCTGGCGCCCCCCGCCGGTCTGGCCCGCCACCCAGGCGAGCGGCACCTGCTGCCGGGCCTGCTCATACAACTGACTGACCGTGATGAACGGGGTCAAGCTGTCCATTCGCAGATCAGCCGATGCAGGGTGGCGGCATCCGGTGCGGCACGCAACTGGTCGCGCATGGCCTTCTCGCTGAACATCTGGGCCAGTTCGCCCAGAATCTGCAAATGCAGATCGGTGGCGGCGGCCGGTGCCAGCAGCACGAACACCAGGTCCACCGGCATGCCGTCCGGGGCGTCGAAGTCGATCGGCTGCTTCAAGCGGATGAAGGCGCAGGCGGTGTCCTTCAGGCCCTTGATCCGGCCATGGGGAATGGCGATACCGTAACCCAAGGCGGTCGAACCAAGCTTTTCGCGCGATTGCAGGCTCTCGAACACCTCGTTGGCCGGCACCGCATAGCTCGCCTGCAACAGCCGGCCGGCTTCCTCGAACAGGCGCTTGCGGCTGCCCGCCTCGAGATCGGCCAAGACGTTTTCCGGCTTCAACAATGCACTGATCAGATTCATGGTCACCTCGGGTGCAGCAAACGGCGAAAGATGGGCTGGTACGAATGAAACAGGGTAGTCATAGGGCTTTGCGCTGATTGGCCGGTGGAATCTGCATCTGTTCGCGATATTTGGCAACGGTGCGGCGGGCGACGACATAGCCCTGCTTCCCCAGCATAGTCGATATCGCGCTGTCGGACAGCGGGTGGCCGCGGTCCTCGGCCTCGATCGCCTGCTTGATCAGGGCCTTGATCGCGGTACTGGAGGCGGCGCCACCTTCCTCGGTGCCGAGCGAGCTGCAGAAGAAATATTTGAATTCGAACAGGCCGCGCGGGGTCAGCATGTATTTCTGGCTGGTCACCCGGGATACGGTCGACTCGTGCAGATCGAGCTGCTCGGCGATTTCGCGCAGGATCAGGGGCCGCATCGCGGTCGGCCCATGCTCGAAAAACAGGCGCTGGCGCTCGACGATGGCCTGGGCCACCCGCAGGATGGTCTCGAAGCGCTGCTGCACGTTCTTGATCAGCCAGCGCGCCTCCTGCAACTGGCTCTGCAGGCTGCCGCCGGCGCGGTTCTGGCGCAGGATGCCGGCGTACATCTCGTTGATGCGCAGCTTGGGCATGGCGTCCGGATTGAGACTGGCCTGCCACTGGCCGTGCACCTTGCGCACCAGGACATCGGGTACCACGTACTGGGCATTGACCGCAGCATAACCTGCGCCCGGCCGCGGATTCAGGCTGGTGAGCAAGTGGCGCACCGCCTGGAAGTCGGCATCCGAGCTGATGCCCAGCCATTTCTTCAGCTTGCCGTATTCATGGCCGGCCAGCATGGACAGGCCTTCGCGCGCCAGACGCTTGGCCTCGGCCAGCCAGGGCGTGTCCAGGGGCAAGGCCGCCAGCTGCAACAACAGGCATTCCGAAAGGTCGCGCGCGCCAACCCCCACCGGATCGAAGCTTTGCAAAAGCTTGAGCGCCGCCTCCAACTCGACCCGGTCGTATTCGGCCTCTTCCGGCAGCATGGCGGCCAGCTCGTCCAGGCTGGCGCCAAGATAGCCATCCTCGTCGAGGGCGTCGATCAGCAGGCCGACCAGGTGCCGGTCGCGTTCGCTCACCGGGGTGAGCGAGAGTTGATTGAGCAGGTGCTGACGCAGGCCGGCCTGACTGGTATCCGGCTGCTGGAAACCCAGTTCGTCGTCCTCGTCGCTGGCGCCCGGCCCAGCCAGGCTGCGTTCGCCCCAGGCCAGTTCGGCGTAGACCTCTTCCGATTCCAGCCCACTGCTCTCCGGCGCGGCCTCCGCTGATTCGTAATCGCCGCCCTCGCCGGCATCCGCCCGTTCCAGCATCGGGTTGTCCTGCAGTGCCTGACTGATCTCCTGCTGCAATTCCAGGGTCGACAGCTGCAGCAGCCGAATCGACTGCTGCAATTGCGGCGTCAGCGTGAGCTGCTGGTTGAGTCGGAGTTGAAGGCTTTGCTTCACGGCTGGAGCCGTCTCAGGGCAAAAGGGGTGGCGCGCGGATTAGAGGCGGAAGTGTTCACCGAGGTAGACCTTCCTGACCTCGTCATTATAAATGATCTCGTCCGGGCCGCCGGCGGCCAGCACCCGGCCCTCGTTGATGATGTAGGCCCGGTCGCAGATGCCCAGGGTCTCGCGCACGTTGTGGTCGGTGATCAGCACGCCGATGTCGCGCTCGGTGAGAAAACGGATGATCTTCTGGATGTCGAGCACCGAGATCGGGTCGATCCCGGCGAACGGCTCGTCGAGCAGGATGAAACGCGGCTGCAGGGCCAGGGCGCGGGCGATCTCCACCCGGCGCCGCTCGCCGCCGGACAGGCTGACCGCCAGGGCATCGCGCAGGTGGGTGATGTGCAGATCGGCCAGCAGGTACTCCAGATGCTCGCGCACCTGGCCCTCGTCGTAGCCGCGCAACTCGAGCACGGCGGCGATGTTGTCGGCCACGCTGAGCTTGCGGAAGATCGAGGCCTCCTGCGGCAGATAGCTCAGCCCGAGCCGGGCGCGCCGGTAGACCGGCAGATGGGTGATTTCGGCATCGTCGAGACTGATCTTGCCGCCGTCGGCCCGCACCAGGCCGACCACCATGTAGAAGCAGGTGGTCTTGCCGGCACCGTTGGGGCCGAGCAGGCCGACCACCTCGCCGCTGTTGACCTCGAACGAGACATCGCGCACGACCTCGCGCGCCTTGTAGCGCTTGCGCAGGCCCTCGGCGCGCAATTGGCTCATGGCCGCGCGCCCGCCGGTTTGCCATTGCCGGCCGCATCCTTCGGCTTGGGCTTGATCACGGCACGCACCCGGCCGGGGCCGCCGGCCTGCTCGGCGCCGAGCGCGCGATAGGTTTCGGTCTTGGCGTCGTAGATGATCAGGTTGCCGCGCACCTCCTCGTCGCCCCGCTTGAGCCGGGCGTTGCCGAACAGTTTGACCGTATCGGTCACGGCGTCGTATTCGAGGCGTTTGCCGGTGCCTTCGACATACTGGTCGCGCGCCTCCTGCTTCTGGCGGAAATAGACCGGTTTGCTCAGGCCATGGGCCTCGCCCGAGGTGAAGCCGCGCTCGTCCTGGCGCACATCGAGCCGGTCGGCGGTGAGCAGCAGGGTGCCCTGGGTCAGCACCACGTTACCTTCGTAAATGGCCAGCTTCTGGGCGTCGTCCACCTTGAGGGTATCCGACTCGATATTGACCGGTTTGCTGCGGTCGGCCCGTTCTGCCTGCACCGGCGCGGCCAGCAACAGGCCGAGCATCAGTGCGCCCAGGCCCAGCCGAAGGGTCCTGCTAGCTGCGCGTTTCATAGTGGCTTCTCACTTTGCCGCTGAAGCGGATGATGGGGTCTTCGCCCTCGGCCAGCATCGCGCCGGCCTGGATGCTGGACCCGGCCTGGCGCACCGTCACCCCACGATCGGTCTGCATGCGCCGGGCATCGGGCGTGACCTGGAGGAACGAGGTGGTCAGTTCGAGTGGGCCGCGCCCGGAACTGGCGGCGCGCACCATGTGGACGTCGTCGAGGAAGTAGATATGGTCGCCCGTCGGCGTCACCAGGGCGCGCCGGGCGCGTATGCTCACCGGCGGCCGGTCGGGGCTGAACTGGGTGAACAGGGGCTGGTCCAGGCGCGTGGTGTCGTCATCCATGTAATGGGCCATGCGCCTGGCCTCGAGTTGATGGCGCGGCCGCCCCGCGACATCGAAGGCGGTCGCCTTGAAATTTTCGACGATGTAGTCCGGCTCATGGGCGAAACCGCGGCTGTCGACCAGCTGCACCACCTGGGCCACGCGGTCGAGCCAGAAGGTGAGCGCCGCCAGCACGGCGGCGACGATCAAGGGGGTCCAGGACACCGCGTGCAGTCTGGTCATCGGTTGTAATGGGCGACTTGCGCCTCCCAGGTGCCCTGGGCCCGCATGATCAGTTCGCACACCTCGCGCGCGGCACCCCGCCCGGCATGGGCCCGGGTGATGTAGTGCACCTGGCCGATCACCAGTTCGTGCGCCTCGGGCACGCTGATCGCCAGCCCGCAACGCCTGAGCACCGGCAGATCGACGACGTCGTCGCCCATGTAGCCGGTCTCCTCGGGGCTGAGACCGGTCTGGGCCAGCAGCCGTTCATAGACCGCCAGTTTGTCGTCGGCGCCCTGGAAGATATGGGTGATGCCGAGATTCTTGGCGCGATGCAGCACCACACTGGAGGTGCGGCCGGTGATGATGCCGGCCTCGACCCCGCTCGCCCTCAGCATCTTGATGCCGTGGCCGTCGCGGGAATGGAAGGATTTGTATTCCTGGCCGTCGTCGCCGTAGAACAGGCTGCCGTCGGTGAGCACGCCGTCGACGTCGAAGATCAGCATCTTCACCTGGCGCGCCCGCTGCATGATGGCATCCAGGCTCATACCACCCCCGCCTTCAAAAGATCATGCATGTTGAGCGCCCCCACCAGCCTGCCCTCGGCATCGACCGCCAGGATGCCGTTGATCTTGCGCGCCTCCATCAGGTGCACCGCTTCGGCGGCGAGCACATCCTGTGACACGGTGATCGGCTGGCGCGTCATCAGTTCGGCGATGCCGCTGGCATGCAGATCCACGCCGCGGTCGAGACAGCGGCGCAAATCGCCGTCGGTGAATACCCCAACCAGGCGCTGCCCGGCATCGACCACCGCAGTCATGCCCAGGCCCTTGCGGGTCATTTCGAGCAGGGCCTCCTTCAGGCTCGCCGTCTCCGGTACCACGGGCAGGGCCGCCCCGCTGTGCATGAGGTCTCGCACATGCACCAGCAGACGCCGGCCCAGGGCACCGCCGGGGTGGGTGCGGGCGAAGTCCTCCGCGCTGAAGCCGCGCGCCGAAAGCAAAGCCACCACCAGGGCGTCGCCTAGGGCCAGGGCGGCGGTGGTGCTGGCGGTGGGTGCCAGGTTGTGCGGGCAGGCCTCGCTCGCCACGCTGGCATCGAGATGCACGTCCGACGCCCGCCCCAGGGTCGAATCGGGATTGCCGGTCATGCCGATCAGGCGGGCACCGCGCCGTTTGATCAAGGGCACGATGGCGACCAGCTCGGCACTCTCGCCGGAATTGGACAGGGCGATCACCACATCGTCGCCGGTGATCATGCCCAGATCGCCATGGCTGGCCTCGGCCGGATGCACGAAGAAGGCCGGCGTGCCGGTGCTGGCGAGCGAGGCCGCGATCTTGCGCGCGATGTGGCCCGACTTGCCCATGCCGCTGACCACCACCCGGCCCCGACAGGCGAGGATCATCTCGACCGCGGCGACGATCTCGCCATCGAGCCGGGCGGCCAGGGCGCTGACCGCCGCGGCCTCGATGTCCAAGGTGCGGCGGGCAATCGCGAGGATCTGTTCTGGAGTCGTGGCAGGGGATGTCATAATCGGCCGTCAGTATAACGACAAGCGGGATACCCCTCCACATGCACACCACCCTGGGCCTGATCGTGTTTCTCCTCGCCGCGGCGGTGTTGGCCACCACCCTGTTTCGGGCCCTGCATCTGCCCGCCCTGCTCGGCTATATCGCGATCGGCATCATCGTCGGCCCGTCGGCCCTCAAGCTTGCCCCCGAGCCGGAGCAGACCCAGCATCTGGCCGAGTTCGGCGTGGTCTTCCTGATGTTCTCGATCGGCCTGGAGTTTTCCCTGGCCAAGCTCAAGGTAATGCGGCGCGAGGTGTTCGGCTTCGGCGGCCTGCAGGTGGTGTTCACCATGCTGGCCGGGCTGGCGGTCGGTCTGGCGCTGGACCTGGGCTGGGCGGCCGGGGTCGCCCTGGGCGGGGTGCTCGCCATGTCCTCGACCGCCATCGTCAGCAAGCTGTTGGCCGAGCAGCACGAACTGGATCAGCCGCACGGCAAGCTGATCCTGGGCGCCCTGCTGTTCCAGGACCTGGCCGTGGTGCCGCTTTTGATCTTCATCCCCTCGCTCGCCTCCGGCGGCGACCCGGTGGGCGAGCTGTCCCAGGCCGGGCTCAAGGCGGTGATCGGTCTGGGCCTGATTCTGATCCTCGGCCAGCGCCTGCTGCGCCCCTGGTTCCACCTGATCGCCCGGCGCAAATCGAGCGAGCTGTTCATGCTCAATGTGCTGTTGATCACCCTGGGCCTGGCCTATGCCACCGAGGCAGCCGGCCTGTCCCTGGCGCTGGGCGCCTTCGTCGCCGGGGTGCTGATCTCGGAAACCGAATACCGCTACCAGGTGGAAAGCGACATCCGGCCGTTTCGCGATGTGCTGATGGGCCTGTTCTTCATCTCGGTCGGCATGCTGCTCGATCTCAATGCCGTGGCCCAGCATTGGCAGGCCCTGCTCGTGGCCACCCTGGGCCTGATCGGGCTCAAGTTCATCCTGGTCGCGCTCCTGGTTTGGGCCCTGCGCGAGCCGCCCCACGTCGCCCTGCTCACCGGCCTGGGTTTGGCCCAGGGCGGCGAATTCGGCCTGGTGCTGCTCGGCCTCACCGCCAGCCACGGCCTGATCACCCCCGACCTGAAGCAGATCGTGCTGGCCGCCTTGATGTTGTCCATGATCGCGGCCCCCCTGTTGGTGCAGTACAGCCATCACATCGTCCAGCGCCTGACCGGCGGCGAATGGTTGCACCGTGCCCAGGACGTGCATGCCATCGCGGTCAAAAGCTTCGGCATCGCCGACCACGTCATCCTCTGCGGCTACGGCCGCAACGGCCAGGGCCTGGCGCGCATGCTGGAGGCCGAAGGCGTGCCGTTTATGGCCCTGGACGACGACCCGGGCCGGGTCAAGGCCGCGGTGGCGGCCGGCGACAACGTGGTGTTCGGCGACTGCACCCGAACCGAGGTGCTGATGGCCGCCGGCATCCGGCGTGCCCGTGCCGTGGCCATCACCTTCGCCGACACTCACGCCGCGCTCAAGGTGCTGGCGGCGATTCAGCAGCTCAAGCCGGGCCTGCCAGTGATCGTGCGCACCGTGGACGAGAATGATCTTGACCGGCTGAAGGAGGCCGGCGCCACCGAGGTGGTGCCCGAGGTGCTGGAAGGCGCCCTCATGCTCGGCTCGCAGACCCTGCTCATGGCCGGCGTGCCGCTGGCCACGGTGCTCAAGCGCATCCGCCAGATGCGGGAGCAGCGCTACAGCTCGCTGCGCGGCTTCTTTTCGGGCCTGGACGAGGCCGGGCAGCCGCAGGATGAGCAGCAGCGTTTGCTGCCGTTGCATATCACGCCCGATCTGAAATGCGTCGGCAAGCGCCTGGGCGAGCTCAAGCTGACCGACATCGGGGTGAGCGTGGTCGCGGTGCGCCGGCACGGCATCCGCGGCTCCGACCCCGATGCCAACACCATTTTGCAGGCGGACGACATCCTGATCCTGCGGGGCACTCCGGAAGGCCTGGCCGCCGCCGAGCTGGCGTTGGGCGTCAGCTAGCCGCCGCCAGCATCAGCCGCTTCATCTCCGCCACCGCCTTTTCCCAACCGACGAACAGGGCCTGGGCGACGATGGCATGGCCGATGTTCAGCTCGGCCACGCCGGGGATGCCGGCGATCGCCTGCACATTGTGATAGTGCAGGCCGTGGCCGGCGTTCACCTGCAGCCCAAGCTGCAAGCCATAGGCCACCGCGGTCGCGATGCGGGCCAGTTCGCTCGCGGCCTCCGCCTCGCTGCGGGCATCGGCGAAACGGCCGGTGTGAATCTCCACCACCGGCGCGCCGGCCGCCCGGGCCGCATCCAGCTGCTCGGTGTCGGCATCGATGAAGAGCGACACCCGGATGCCGGCCGCACCCAGACGCTGGCAGGCCTCTTTGATGCGGTCGAGCTGGCCGGCCACGTCCAGCCCGCCCTCGGTGGTCAGCTCCTGGCGCCGCTCGGGCACCAGGCAGACGTCCTGGGGTTTGACATCGAGGGCGATGCCGATCATTTCCTCGGTCACCGCCATCTCCAGGTTCATCCGGGTCTGCAGGCACTGGCGCAGGATGCGCACGTCGGCATCCTGGATGTGGCGCCGGTCCTCGCGCAGGTGCAGGGTGATCGAATCGGCCCCCGCCGTCTCTGCCAGCAGCGCCGCCTGCACCGGGCTGGGATAAGGCGTGCCGCGCGCCTGGCGCAGGGTGGCGATGTGGTCGATGTTGACGCCGAGCTTGATCATGCTGAGTTCCGATTGTCGAACCATGGGAAAAGCCGCAAGGGCTGCGGCTTGGTCAGTGCGGCGAATTATGGCACAGCCGTGTAGGGCGCATTAGCCGCAGGCGTAAGACACCGGATGGGCCGTCTTCCGGCCAATGCGCTGGCGTTAATCCTCGCGCAGGGGGGCTTATGCGCCCTACGCAAACCGCGCATTACATCGCTTTTGAAGTCTGGACGTGAAGTTGCAGGCCGAGCGCCTTGACCACTTTCAGGATCGTGCCGAATTCCGGATTGCCGTCGGCGGAAAGCGCCTTGTACAGATTCTCCCGCGCCAGGCCGGTATCGCGCGCCAGTTGCGTCATGCCGCGGGCACGCGCAATCACGCCCAATGCATGGGCGATGTAGGCCGGGTCGTCGCCCGCCTCTTCCAGACAGGCATCGAGATAGGCCGCCATATCCTCATCCGTCTTCAGATGTTCGGCGGAGTCGTAACGTGTAAATTTTTCTGCCATGGCCTAGTCCTTCCAATCCTTGGCGATGATCTTCGCCTGCTCGATGTCGCGCGCCTGCGAAGATTTGTCGCCGCCGCATAGCATCACCACCACGCGCATCCCGCTTCGCAGGCAATACAGCCGATAACCCGGCCCGTAATGGATGCGCAGCTCGGAAATCCCATCCCCGACAGGCCGGGCATCGCCGAAATTCCCCAGCGCAACCCGATCGAGCCGGGCGAGGATGTGCATCCGCGCCCGGTTGTCCTTCAGGGCACCCAGCCAATTGGCGAACGTGGTGCTCTGGAAAATCTCGAACATGATCAAGTGTATTTTATAAAATACAGTTTATCAAGGCCGGGAACGGGGTGGTCATGCAAGGCCCGGCCCTGCTTTGCATAGGGCGTATTAGCCGCAGGCGTAATACGCCGATAGGGGCAGGTCACTCTCCCTGACCTTGAGCCACCTCAATCATGGATGCATGCCGACGGTCTCGTCTGATCAAGTTAAACGCCTGCGTTCATGAAATGGCAAGCCACCACTCGGACACGTTCAAATCTTCTGCAAATCGATGAGGAGTTGTCGGGTTGCCAGCGGCTTGTCACCCAGGTAGTGGGCCAAAAGCTGGCGCATGAGCAGCTTGCTCTCGGCCAGGGTGCGCGGGTCACGGTAGTCGCCGGCGGCCATGTCGAGCAGGGTCTTGCCGGCGAAGACCGGGCCGCTCGCGCTGGGCGCGGTGACACCGAGGTCGAGCGCGTAGCCGTAGCGCGCGTCCGGCTCGACCTTCTGGCCGCTGCCGGCGAGCTCGGTCAGGGTCTGGGCGTAGCCCAGTTCGGTGAGCAGGGCGAGTTCGAACCGGCGCAGCACCGGCTCGGCCTCCAGGCCGTCGGCCAGTTCCTGCAGGGTTGCCCGATACTGGTCGTACAGGGCCTCGTGCGGGTCGCCAGGGGGCAAGAGGCGCATGAGCAGTTCGTTGAGGTAGAAGCCGCACATCAGGGCGGCGCCGGCGAGGCTGCGGCCATCGCCCTGCCACTCGACCGCATGCAGGGTGTAGAGCGGGCCCTTGCCGAACCAGTCGAAGGCGAGCGGCTGGAACGGCAGCAGCTTGGCCTTGAGCGCCGAATGCGGCCGGCGCGCGCCGCGCGCCATCAGGCTGATGCGGCCGTGGTGGCGGGTGAAGGCCTCGATCAGCAGACTGGTCTCTTTGTAGGGGTGGCTATGCAGGACCAGGCCGATCTCGCCGTTGATGCGTTCAGGCATGATCGAGATGACGTGAATCACCGGCTGCCGGGCAAGGGCGCGGCATGACGGGAGAACCTATGCCGTCCCTCACCCCCGCCCCCTCTCCCGGAGGGAGCGGGGTGTTAAAGCCCTTTCCTCCTCGGGCTTGATGCCCTTCAGGGTGGAAGGGTTGGGCTGAGGGAAAAACACCGATCATTGATCTAGCAGGCAGCGCTAGCCATAGCCGAAGCGCTTGAGCAGGCCGATGTTGTCGGTCCAGCCGCCCTTGACCTTGACCCAGCAGTCGAGGAAGACCTTGGCGCCAAACAGGCGCTCCATGTCCTGGCGCGCCTCGGTGGCGATGCGCTTCAGCTTCTCGCCCTTCTTGCCGAGCAGGATGGGCTTGTGGCCCTCGCGCTCGACCCAGATGGTGGCGGCGATGCGGATCAGGCCGCGCTCGGCCCCGGCCTTGAGCGGCGGCTCTTCCTCGAACTTGTCGATGGTCACCGCCACGGCGTAGGGGATCTCGTCGCCGGTCAGGCGGAACACCTTTTCCCGCAGCGTCTCGGCGGCCAGGAAGCGCTCGCTGCGATCGGTGATGGCGTCTTCCTCGAACATGGGCGCCGCCTCGGGCAGCAGGGGTTTGAGCACCTCGAGCAGGTAATCGCCGTCCTCGGGTTTCAGGGCCGAGACCGGCACGATGGCGGCAAAGTCGAAGCGCTTGGCCATGGCCTCGAGAAAGGGCAACAGTGTTGCCTTGTCCTCGACCTGGTCGACCTTGTTCACGGCCAGCACCACCGGGCTTTGCTTGGGCAGGAGGCGCAGCACCTGCTCGTCGGCCTCGGTGAATTTCAAGGCCTCGACCACCCAGACCACGGCGTCCATGTCGGCCAGGGTCTCGGTCACGGTGCGGTTCATCGCCGCGTTGAGGGCGCTGCGGTGCCGGGTCTGGAAGCCCGGCGTGTCGGCGAAGACGAACTGGGCATCCGCCAGGGTGCGCACGCCGAGGATGCGGTCGCGCGTGGTCTGCGGCTTGCTCGAGGTGATGCTGATCTTGGCGCCGACCAGCAGGTTGACCAGGGTGGACTTGCCGACGTTGGGTCGGCCGACGACGGCGATCAGCCCCGTGCGCATGGCGTCAGCGGCCCGCCAACCGGGCATAGGCCGCCCCGGCGGCGACCTGCTCGGCGGCCTTGCGGCTGTTGCCGCTGCCCTGGCAGCGCAGACCCATCGAGTCGATGCGGCACTCGACGGTGAACACCTGGGCATGGGCCTGACCGGTCACCGCCACCAGGTGATACTCCGGCAGGCCCTTGCGCCGGGCCTGCAGCCATTCCTGCAGCAGGGTCTTGGCGTCCTTGCCCTGGGTGAGCGGGTCGATCGCCACCACGGCCGGACCCATCAGGCGCTCGACCACCGCCTCCGCCGCGGGGAAGCCGGCGTCAAGGAACACGGCACCAAACAGCGATTCCAGGGCATCGGCCAGGATCGACGGCCGGTCGGCGCCGCCGCTTTTGAGCTCACCTTCGCCCAGCTTGAGGTAGCTGCCCAGGCCGATGCTGCGCGCCACCTCGCACAGGCTTTGTTGGTTCACCAGATTGGCGCGCAGGCGGGAAAGCTGGCCTTCCTGCAACTGCTGGAAGCGCCGGTAGAGCATGAGTCCGACCACGCAGTTGAGCACGCTGTCGCCGAGAAACTCCAGGCGTTCGTTGTTCTGGGCCGCATAGCTGCGGTGGGTCAGCGCCTGCTCCAACAACGCGCGCTGGGCGAAGCGATGGCCAATGCGCGTCTCCAGGCTGGCCAGGTCCGCAGTCATTGCCCCGCTTTGCCGCTGGCCTCGATCTCGAAGTCCAGACAGAGACTGGCCTGGCCCATCAGCGGCCGGCGCACGGAATAGGCCAGCTTCGCGCTCACCCCCTGCGGCCCGCGCTCGATCACAAGATCGCGCGAAGTCACCTGGCTGATGTTGTTGATCGAAAGCTGCTTGTCGAAGCGCTGCCGCAGTTCGAGATCGCTCACGGCGTCCAGGCTGGGCTGGGCCAGGGTCTCCTGCACGATCTTCTTCAGCGTGAAGTACTCGATATAGGACGGCACCACCCGCATGGCGACGATGCCGGCGAAGATGATCACGATGGCCAGCAGCAGCATATTGAGCAGACTGAATCCGGTTTGCTTGGACATGCCCCCTCCTTATTCGATGAAGCGGCCGATGCGGCCGAACTCGCCGAAGTTCCACCAGATCATGAAGGCGCGGCCGACAATGTTGCGGTCCGGCACGAAGCCCCAGTAGCGGCTGTCGTTGCTGGCATCGCGGTTGTCGCCCAGCATGAAGTAGTGACCTTCGGGCACGCGGCAAATGAAGCCGCGCTCATTGTAGGTGCAGTTGTCGCGATAAGGGAAATCACCCTCGACCTGGTGCACCACCACCGGCGGCGCGTCGGGCTGGAGCATGGCGATATGGCTGTGATCGCCCAAGTGCTCGCGGTAGGTTTGGCCGTTGATGTAGTTGAGGCCGCTGCCGACGTATTGGTATTCGCCGACCCGCTCGAGCGGCACCGCCTGGCCGTTGATGATCAGCTGCTTGTCGCGGTATTCCACCACGTCGCCGGGCAGGCCGACCACCCGCTTGATGTAGTCGAGCGCAGGGTCCTTGGGATAGCGGAAGACCATGACATCACCGCGCTGCGGCTGGCCGATCTCGATCACCTTTTGATTGATGATGGGCAGGCGGATGCCGTATTCGTATTTGTTGACCAGGATGAAGTCGCCGATCTCCAGGGTGGGCAGCATGGAGCCGGACGGGATCTTGAACGGCTCGACCAGGAAGGAACGCAACAGGAACACCACCAGGATGACCGGGAAGAAGCTGCGGGCGTAATCGACCAGCAATGGCAGCTTGGCATCCTTGGCCCGGTCCTTGCCGGTGACCAGGGCATCGAACAGCCAGATGCCGCCCGAGATCAACAGGGCGATGAACAGGATCAGCGCGAAGTTCATTTATTTCTCCCCCACCTGCAGGATGGCGAGGAAGGCCTCCTGCGGAATCTCGACGTTGCCGACCTGCTTCATCCGCTTCTTGCCCTCCTTCTGCTTTTCCAGAAGTTTCTTCTTGCGGGTGATGTCGCCACCGTAGCACTTGGCCAGCACGTTCTTGCGCAGGGCCTTGACCGTCTCGCGCGCGATGATGTGCGAGCCGATCGCCGCCTGCACCGCCACGTCGAACATCTGGCGCGGGATCAGCTCGCGCATCTTGGCCACCAGCTCGCGCCCGCGATACTGGGCGGTCGAGCGGTGCACGATGAGCGACAGGGCATCGACCTTCTCGCCGTTGACCAGAACGTCGAGCTTGACCAGGTCGTCGGCGCGGAACTCCTTGAACTCGTAATCGAGCGAGGCGTAGCCGCGCGAGGTGGATTTGAGCTTGTCGAAGAAATCGAGCACCACCTCGTTCAGGGGCAGGTCGTATTTAAGCATGACCTGGCGCCCCATGTACTTCATGTCGACCTGGCTGCCGCGCTTCTGGTTGCAGAGGGTCATCACGTTGCCCAGGTAGTCCTCCGGCACCAGGATGGTGGCGGTGATGATGGGCTCACGGATCTCCTGGATCTTGGACGGGTCGGGCAGCCGGGCCGGGTTCTCCACCTCGACCAGGCTGCCGTCGCGCATGACCACCTGGTACTCGACCGAGGGCGCGGTGGTGATCAGATTCATGCCATATTCGCGCTCGAGCCGCTCCTGCACGATCTCCATGTGCAGCAGGCCCAAAAAGCCGCAGCGGAAACCGAAGCCCAGGGCCTGCGACGTCTCCGGCTCGAAGAACAGGGAGGCGTCGTTCAATTGCAGCTTGGTCAGGGCATCGCGCAGGGCATCGTAATCGTGCGACTCGACCGGATACAGGCCGGCGAACACCTGCGGCTTGATCTCCTTGAAGCCGGGCAGCGCCTCGGCCGCCGGCTGCGCCGCCAGGGTGATGGTATCGCCCACCTTGGCGTGCTTGAGCTCCTTCATGCCGGTGATAACGAAACCGACCTCACCCGTGCCGAGCACCTCGCGCGGCTGGGATTTGGGCGTGAACACGCCGATCTGCTCGGCCGGGTATTCGGCCCCGGTCGCCATCAGGCGGATCTTCTGCCTGGCCTTGAGCGCGCCGTCGACCACGCGCACCAGCATGACCACGCCGACGTAGTTGTCGAACCAGGAGTCGATCACCAGGGCCTTGAGCGGCGCATCCTCGTTGCCCTTGGGCGCCGGCACCCGGGCGATCACCGCCTCCAGCACGTCCTCGATGCCGACCCCGGTCTTGGCCGAGCAGCGCACGGCGTCCTGGGCGGGGATGCCGACGATGTCCTCGATCTCCTGGATCACCCGCTCCGGGTCGGCCGAGGGCAGGTCGATCTTGTTCAGCACCGGCACCACCTCGACGCCGAGCTCGATCGCGGTGTAGCAGTTGGCCACGGTCTGGGCCTCGACACCCTGCGAGGCGTCGACCACCAGGAGCGCCCCCTCGCAGGCGGAGAGCGAGCGGCTCACTTCATAGGAGAAGTCGACATGGCCCGGGGTGTCGATCAGGTTCAGCCGGTATTCCCGGCCGTCGCGCGCCTTGTAACTCAGCGCCGCGGTCTGGGCCTTGATGGTGATGCCGCGCTCGCGCTCCAGGTCCATGGAGTCGAGCACCTGCGCCTCCATCTCGCGCGACTGCAGGCCGCCGCAATACTCGATCAGGCGGTCGGCCAGGGTCGATTTGCCGTGGTCGATATGGGCGATGATGGAAAAGTTGCGGATGTTGTTTTGCATAAACAAACGGGCGCAGCCTGCGCCCGTGTTCCATTAAGGAATTGAAAAGTCGGCGAATTTTAGCCGATTTTGAGGTAGGCGCGCACCGCCGCCGGGTTCCAGACGTGGCGGCAGACCTCGCCGGCCGGCCCCATGAGCACCGGCACCTCCCAGTCGTAGCGGGCCTTGAGCGCCGGGTCGCGGTCGATGTCGACCACTTCGTACTCGACGCCCAGGGCATCGAGGCCGGCCGCCATGTCCTCGCACAGGTGGCAGCCGGCGCGGCCGTATAAAGTGAGCTTCAAGGCTCCAGGCGCAGGGGGACGATCACCACCCCTTCGCCCCGCCTGACCTGGAGCGCGACGATCCTGCGCCCGGCCTGGTTGAGCAGCTGCGCCAGCTCGCGCGCGCTGTTCACGGGGCGGGAGCTGACCGCCAGGATGATGTCGCCCGGCTGGATGCCGGCCCGGGCGGCGGCGCCGCTGGCATCCTCGACCAGCACGCCGGCCCTGATGCCCAGCTGCCGCTTCTGCTCCGCGCTCAATTCGCTCACCACCAGGCCGGCCCGGTTGGGTTGTTTGCTGCCGGCCTCGGCCGTCGCCACCTTCTCCTCGACCAGCTGGGCGACGGTGATCGGGATTTGCTGCACCTGGCCCTTGCGCCAGACCTGCAGATTGGCCCGGGTGCCCGGCTTGGTGGCACCGACCAGGCGCGGCAGGTCGATCGAGCTGTTGACCGGTTTGCCGTCGAAGCTGAGCACGATGTCGCCCGACTGCAGTCCCGCCTTCTCGGCCGGGCTGTCCGGCTCGACATCGGCGATCAATGCCCCACGCGGCTTGTCCAGGCCGTAGGATTCGGCCAGATCAGCGGTCACCTCCTGGATCAACACCCCCAGGCGGCCCCGCTCGATCCGGCCCTTGCCCTTGAGCTGCTCGGCCACGTCGATCGCGACGTCGATCGGAATGGCGAAGGACAGCCCCATGTAGCCACCGGAGCGGGAAATGATCTGGGAGTTGATGCCGACCACCTCGCCCTTGAGGTTGAACAAGGGGCCGCCGGAATTGCCCGGATTCACCGCGACATCGGTCTGGATGAAAGGCACGTAGTTCTCCTGGGGCAGCGAGCGGCCCTTGGCCGAGACGATGCCGGCGGTGGCCGAGTTCTCGAAGCCGAAGGGGGCGCCGATGGCCAGCACCCATTCGCCGACCTTGAGCTTGTCCGGGTCGCCGATGGCCACCTTGGGCAGGTTCTGGGCCTCGATCTTGATCAGTGCGACATCGGTGCGCTTGTCGGCGCCGATCACCTTGGCCCGGAATTCGCGCCGGTCGTTGAGCTTGACCACCACGTCGTCGGCCGCATCGACCACGTGGGCGTTGGTCAGGATGTAGCCGTCGCTGCTGATGATGAAGCCGGAGCCCTGGCCCTGGCGTGGCGGCATGAAACGCTCGCCCTCGGGCGGCATGAAGCGGCGGAAGAATTCGAACATCTCGTCATGGCCGGGCAGGCTGCGCCGGTTGCCGCGCCGGGCCTCCTGCAGGGTGGTGATGTTGACCACGGCGGCACCCTGCTTGTCCACGATCTCGGTGAAATCAGGCAGGCTGGCGGCCTGCGCCGGCAGGGCCAGGCCGAGCAAACAGACAAAGAGCCAGAACCACTTCTGCATGTCTTACCTCACATGAGCCGATGAACAGGAAAAACTCTGGGCATCGCCATAACGCACGATACTGGGTCGGGCCGGGCGCGCCCGGCGCATTTGCCAGCCCCCCAGGGCCAGGCCGATCGCGGCCCCGGCAATCGCCGCGAGTTCGCCGGCCAGGGCCATGCCGGCGGCAGCGCCCAAGAGCACCAGCAGCAGCGGCAGGCCATAGGCGCGCAGGGTGGCGCGCAGCAGCACCCCCTCGTCGAGCGCGACCACCACGGTCTCGCCCGGCCGGGCGGCGATGGTATTGTCGACCGGATAGGCCGCCGGCCGGGCCGAAAACAACTGGCCGAACACCGTGGCCGAGCCGCAGCCCCGGCCGCCGCAGGCACTGCAGGAGGCCGGCGCCTGCACCTCGACCCAGGCCAGATCGCCTTCGGTGCGCACCACCCGGGCCAGGGTTTCGCTCATTGATCTTCCAGGGCCATGGCGACCGCCTCGATCGCGGGCCAGGGCGCCTCGCCCAGCACGGTCACCTGATGCCCGCCCACCTGGCGCACCAGCATATTGAGCATGCCACGCTTGCTCTCGCCCTTGACCGGCTGCACCGGTTTGGCCACCGGTTCGATGAACAGGGAGATGTGGGTGAGACCATCGCTGAAAACCCAGTGCTCGGTTTCCTCGGCGTGCTGGGGCAGCTTGCGCTTGACCGCCGCCACCCGCACGAAACCGGGTGGCAACTGCTTGATTCGCAGGGTGTCGCCGCTGGCCTGAACCGGGGCCTCGGACACTGGCCGGGCCGGTAGCTTGGGCGCGACCGGCTCACGCGAGCGGCCGATCTGCACCTCGGTGAAGGCATATTGCATCAGGGCCTGGCCGCGCTCGTTCACCATCACTGCCTTGAGCGGCAGCTGGCTGTCCTTTTCGGCGCATAGGACATAGCCCCAGCGGTAGCGGTCCTTGGGTACCAGCTCCAGTTGCCGGCAATCGAGGCCGGCCACCCGCGCCAGCTTGCCTGGCTTGAGCTCATACCAGGCCAGCAGCCGCTCGGCCTGGGCCGGCAACAGATCGGGGAAGTGCCGGGTGTTGAGCCGGCGCTCGAGCCTGATCTGGCCATCCTGAGTCGACAGGTTGAGCGATTCACTCCGGCTGCACAGCACTTCACGCGGCACGCCATCGAGCAGGGTGAGCCGGCTCTCCTTGCCGCCGCGATCGGGCCGGTTGACGATCTGCACCGTCTGCATGGCATCGCCCTGCTGGAACACGAACACGCCTTCGTAGCTCAGGCGGCGCGGCGCCTCCGCCACCCGCTGCAGCCAGTCGCTCATGGATTCCGGTGCCGCCCACACCTGGCCCGCCAGCAGGCAGACCAGCCCCAGCCAGGCCTGCCTCATCGTGGCGCCTCCAGCGACAGGGCCACCCGGCTAAATTGCATGTCGGCACCGGTGGTCAGGGCCTGGGCGTAATCCTGATGCGCCGCCAGATAGACACTGACATCGACGCCAGCCGGTTGCGCCAGGGGCGGATGGCCGACGGTCTGGGCCGCCATCTGGACCGACAGCTCATCGCTGGGCGCGGCCTGCAGCACCAGCCAGGTCACCGCCGCCACGGTCGCCGCGGCGGCCAGCCAGAGGGCCGGCTGCTGGCGCATGGGTTTGGCCACCGGGGCCAGCACGGTCGGCTCCTGGTCCAGGGCCGTGCGCAACCGCGCCGGCAGCCGGTCCGAGCCATGCGGCAGACCGCGCAAAGCATCGCCGATCAGGCAGTATTCCGACCAGCGCGCCTGCAGCGCCTCGTCCCGCGCCAGGCGGCGAATGCGTTCCGCGCTTTCCGGCTCGTCGAGCTCGCCGTCGATCAGGGCCGAGAGCCAATCCTCGGCGTCGGTCTGGCTTGTCTTCATCGGTTCTTGCATGGTTACCACCTCGTGTCTTGTCCTGTGCCCAGAATCGGCCGCAGCTTGGCGGCAATGGCCTCACGCGCCCGGAAGATGCGGGAGCGGACGGTGCCGATCGGGCAGGCCATCAAATTGGCGATTTCCTCATAACTCAGGCCCTCCATCTCGCGCAGGGTGATCGCCGTGCGCAACTCTTCCGGCAGGGCCTCGACCGCCTCGTTCACGGCCAGGGCCACCTGCTTGGACAGCAACTCCGATTCCGGCGTGTTGATGTCCTGTGCCACCAGGCGCTCTTCCGCTTCCTCGTCCTGATCCGGCAGGGCACGTTCGGTCACCGTCGGCATCGCCTTGCCCTTGGCCGCCAGGTAGTTCTTCGCGGTGTTGACGCCGATCCGATACAACCAGGTATAGAAAGCCGCATCGCCGCGGAACTGGGGCAGCGCCCGGTAGGCCTTGATGAAGGTCTCCTGGGCGATGTCCTCGACCTCGTCCGGGTCGCGCACCATGCGCGACAGCAGCCGGGTCAGCTTGCGCCGGTATTTTTCGACCAGCAGCTCGAAGGCGCGCTTGTCGCCCCGCTTCACCCGCTCGACCAACTGTCGGTCGATTTCCCGTTCACTCATCGGCTTGCCGGGCCTCCCCTTCCCTGACTGGCTTCCCAATTGCACATCGGGCTAGTATAACCGGGCAGCAAGGGGCATCGCTTGCAAAGACCGGCCGGCCTGCCCGCAAGTTCCCGCCAAATCTTCAAGGTCTCTATGCAGCGTTACGACGTCCTCATCATCGGCGCCGGCCTGGCCGCCGCCAGCCTGGCCTTGAGCCTGCCCAGCCGGCTGCGCATCGCCCTGCTGGCCAAAAAGCCCTTCGAGGAAAGCGCCAGTTATTGGGCGCAGGGGGGCATCGCCGCTGTCGCCAATACCGACGACAGCTTCGAGGCCCATGTCCAGGACACCCTCATCTCGGGTGCCGGCCTGTGCGACGAGGCCACCGTGCGCTATGTGGTGGAAAACGGCCCGGCCGCGATCGACTGGCTGATCCAGGCCGGCGTGCCGTTCGACCGGGAAAACGGCGGCTATCATCTGACGCGCGAGGGTGGCCACAGCCACCGCCGCATCTTCCACGCCGCCGATGCCACGGGCCGGGTGGTGCAGACCACGCTCAGGGCCAGACTCGAGGCGGCACCCAACATCACCCTGCTCGACCAGCGCATCGCCATCGATCTGATCACGGGGCGCAAACTCGGCCTCGACGAGCGCCGCGTCCATGGTGCCTATGTCCTCAACATGGACAGCGGCCATGTCGAGACCTTCTCGGCCGGGCACACCGTGCTCGCCACCGGCGGCGCCGGCAAGGTCTTCCTCTACACCTCGAATCCCGACACCGCCACCGGTGACGGCATCGCCATGGGCTGGCGCGCCGGCTGCCGGGTGGCCAACCTGGAGTTCATCCAGTTCCACCCGACCTGCCTGTATCACCCGCACGCCAAATCCTTCCTGATCACCGAGGCCATGCGCGGCGAGGGCGCCGTGCTGCGCCTGCCCGACGGCAGCCGGTTCATGCCGGAATACGACGAGCGGGCCGAGCTGGCCCCGCGCGACATCGTGGCCCGGGCGATCGACTCGGAGATGAAAAAGCGCGGCCTCGATTGCGTCTACCTCGACATCACCCACCAGCCGGCCAAATTCATCATCAGCCACTTCCCGACCATCTACGAGCGCTGCAAGGAATTCAACATCGACATCACGCGCGAGTGGATCCCGGTCGCCCCGGCCGCGCACTACACCTGCGGCGGCATCGTGGTCGACCGCCACGGCCGCACCGACCTGGCCAACCTCTACGCCATCGGTGAAACCGCCTGCACCGGCCTGCATGGCGCCAACCGGCTGGCCAGCAACTCCCTGCTGGAATGCGTGGTCTACGGCCGCGCCGCGGCGGCGGACATCGCCCAGAGCCAGCCGGTGCCGGAGCGGCCGCTGCCGGCCTGGGACGAGAGCCGGGTGACCGATGCCGACGAGGAGATCGTCATCGCCCACAACTGGCACGAACTGCGCCGCTTCATGTGGGACTATGTCGGCATCGTGCGCACCAACCGCCGGCTGGAACGGGCGGCGCACAGAATTCAGCTCCTGAGCGAAGAGATCGACGAGTACTACTCCAACTTCCGGGTCAGCAACGACCTGCTCGAACTCAGAAACCTGGTGCTCACCGCCGACCTGATCGTGCGCAGCGCCACCCGGCGCCACGAAAGCCGCGGCCTGCACTGCTCGCGCGACTACCCCGACCTGCTGCCGGAGGCGGCGCCAACCGTGCTGGAGCCGCCGCCACGCTGACACGGGCACTGGTTTAGCCGGCATCGTGCCGCCTTCGCCGGCCCGTCCGGCATCGGCATCCTCATGAAATTCGTCATGTTCGGCGCCTGGACCCAGACCTTCCTGCCCCATGGCCGCCATCCTCAACTACGCCATGTACAGCAACCTGGACAGCTTCTCGCACCAGGTCTTCATGGCCAACCTGGGCGCCCTGGGCACCGGCACCATCGACGTGCTCTACGACCACGCCGTGCGGGTGCACACTGTGCTGGCCGAGATGGTCGGCTTCATCCCCCTCATCTCCCTGGCCATCATCACCGGCTCGATGCACGCCTGGACCCACGTCGCCCGCGGCGTGGGCCAGACCATGGATTCGGTGACCAAGGACAACGCGGCGCGCGATGTCGGCGGCATGGAAGGCACGGCCGCTCTGGCCGGCATGCTGCCGGGCACCAGCTCGTTGCGGACGTATCACGCGGCCAACAGCATGACCGCCAAAGGCATGGCCGGCGGCGGGGTGATGAGTACCTCAAACGATGGCTCGGAATTGGAGTCTGTCTATAGCTACAGCTCAAGCCTGAACAACAGGGTTGCCCAAGAACAAGCCACCCACGAAAAATACAGTCACGAAGCACAGCAACGCATGGATGCCGCGGTCAAGAAGGCAACCGGCATCGACAACACCACGGCGGCCTACAAAGAGTATGGCCACCGCATGCAGAACGACAACAGCAAGGAAGCGCAGGTGGTGCGCGGCTTGACGAAGTCCCTGGTCGACAAGGGCGTCATCAGCACAGAGGAATCCGAGGAATTTCAGGCCCGGGTCATGGCCGGCATGCAGGGCGGGGCCAAGATTGATGATGCAGTCCGCCAGGCCGGCAAATTCATGGGCAAAGGCGGTGCCGGCCGTGAAGCCATCAAAGGTCTGATCAAAGGGGCCCGGGCCGGCGTGGCGGCCGGCCTCAGGGTGCCACTGCCGCCCCAGGGCAAGCTGCTGGGCGCGGCAATGGTCGGCGGGGCGATGGCCCTGGTGGAGGCAGCCAGCGCCTACAACGCCGCGGTGGACAGCAAGGATCCCAGCAAAATCGCCAAGGCCGGAAAGAACCTGCTCAGTCTGGCTGGGGATGTAGAGGCCAACCTAACCAGCACCGAAAAAGCCGCCCTCAAGGAAACCGAGTCCTACGAAAAGGCCCTGTCCGAAACGGTTGGCATGACCAGTGCGCAAACCTGGCGCGATACGGAAAGCCGCTTCCGTGGCGACGGCAGCCGCACCGAAACCAGCACCCGCAACGCGTTTGCACGGGAATTGGGCAATGGCTACAGTCAAGCCTGGAAGCGCGCCGAAGAGTCCGGGGAGAAGCTGGCCGCGCTGCGCAGCGTCGATCAGGAACGCGCCGCCAAGCTCAATTACAAGAGCGGCGATCTGGCCTACAAGCTGCGCGGCAACATCGAAGCGACGCAGGCCATCCAGGCCTGGCTGTCCAACCCGGAAAACGCGGCGGCGGCCCAGGCCCAACTCAATAACATGTCACGATTCCGGGGCACCGACATGGGCTTGTTCGCCGGCGCGGTCCAGCACATGGTCAACACCCACAATCCCATGCTGGACCAACTGGTCGAACGGGTCGACGGCGTGAACCTTGGCCTCAAGGCCCCAACCACCACGGCCGGCGAGATCGAGAACAAGGTGGAAGGCGACAAGCTGGCTGGCCAACTGCTGGGGATGGACGCCACGCAGCATACAGCTGCCGCGGGTAACATCCAACCGCCCAAAGCCGCGGTCACCCGTCAGCCACCACCCCCGCCCGCTTCAGGCCAGCCCCCGGAACAGCAAGCCCAAGCCGCCTTTCAACAGGAGTCGGCCAAGCCCTCCACCGTCCGCCCTGGATCACATGGCGGACATAGCCAGAACGATCGAGCCGCCATGCGGGGGGACTACGAGTCCAAGAAGAAGGGTGTCAGCGTCGTGGACGCTGGGAAGAAGCTGTTCTGAGGATACCGCTAATCGTCGCCCATATACCAACGAGAACCGGGGTCATTAGCGAGCATCCCAGGCGTCCGCCCGTGATCGAAATCGAACTCTTCTTCCCAATCTTCCGCACCAGGAGTGCCGCCACGCGCCATATCCACCATGAATGCCACCATCACCACCGCCGCGATGACGCCGGCCCAGACGCTGCCGAGCCAGTACCCCATGCCGATGCCGGCCGCGGCGGGCAGGGCCAGCTTGAGCAGCAGGCGGCCGAAGAAGGCGTTGATGAGTTTGAATGCCGGCTTGCCGATGGTGCGCCAGAGCACGCGGTTCCATTCCAGCGTGCCGATCTGGCGGTGCCGGTTGGCCTTGGCGAAGGCCTCCAGTTGGGCCAAGCCGGACTTGGGATCGTAAGTTTTTTGTTCGTTCACGATGCAATCCTTGTTGACTGACCTCATGCAACCCATTATGCCCGCAAACCCCTTTCTCGCAAGCCCCTTGGCCGGCCAGCCTGTGCGCGGTTTCGCCCGGCCGGGAAGATGGCTGGCCCCGGCTCTGCTCGCCGGCCTGTTCATCTTGGCCGTCGTGCCTCCCGCCGCGGCCGACACCGTCTGCGGCCGGGTCTACACCCTGCTCAGCGGCAACCGCTTCTACATGAGCGATGCCAGCGGCCAGGCCGTGCCGGTGCGGTTAGCGTGGACCTATGCCCCGGAACCGCCGCAAAACGCCGCGCCCATTGCCAAATACAAGCTCAACCAGTGGATCAACAGCCGTGACGTCTGCGTCGACGTGGTCAGCCGCGACGACAAGGGCCGCCTGGTGGGGGTGGTCAAGCTCAAGGGCGAGGACATCAACCTCAAGCTCCTGAGCGAGGGCCTTGCCTGGCGGGCCAAGCCGATGGAGGCCTTGCCGGGGGGCATCACCGGCCCAGGCGAAACCTTACCCAAAACTGCCGGGGGGAGAGAATGGGCATCGCATCCACATTGCCCAGTTCCAACAGCACCTTGTCGCCGGTGACAAAGCAGGCCGCATCACCGGAACGGGCCGCCGTCAAAATAACGACATCGTCGGGGTCGGGGATGGCAGCGCTGAGTGTCTCGGTCGCCTTGACCAGTTCGGCAACGCCTTCGACCAGCTCTATGTAGGCCTGCACCAGTTCGGGCGGCAGGCGGAACTTGTCGGTCAGGATGCGTTGCAACTCGTCCAGGACAGCCTGGCTGGTCAGCAGGTCATGTTCCGCCAGCACGGCCTCAAACAGATCGGCGCACAGACCGCGCGTTGCCAAGGCACTGGCCAGTACGTTCGTGTCGAGAAAGACCCTCACGAAACGTCCCGGAAGACATCCTCATCGGTGAGATAGCCGGCAGCCTCGGCATAGGGCACCGCCCGGGCACGCAAGGCCTCGAAGCGGCGAATGGCGATTTGCCGGCGCAGCATTTCGCGGGCCAGGTCGCTCTTGGTGCGATGGGAGGCCTCGGCCAGCCGGGCCAACTCGGCCTCCATGCGCTCGTCGATACGCATTGTCAGGGTACCCATGAACCTCGCTCCTGGATTGTTGGTATTACAGTGTAACACGCCCACGCCAAAAATCGATCGCGCCCTTTCTCACTGACGGACCCTGGATTGAGCTGGCATGCCGGAGGGAGGCGTTTGCACGGTCCTTGCCAGCCAACGAGCTAACGCGTGAACCCTATCCCCCCGGCCTTCAGGGTGCATGAAAGGGCATTCTCCTCCCGCTTGGGGGCCTCCGCTGCGAGGATTCGGGACAGGGCGCCCGCCTAACCCTCGGCGCGCCCCAGCAGGAAATGCACCAGGAGCGGCACCGGCCGGCCGGTGCTGCCCTTGTCCTTGCCCGAGCGCCAGGCGGTGCCGGCAATGTCGAGGTGGGCCCAGTGGTATTTCTTGGCGAAGCGCGACAGGAAGGCCGCCGCGGTGATGGTGCCGGCCGGGCGGCCGCCGATGTTGGCCATGTCGGCGAAATTGCTCTTCAACTGCTCCTGGTAATCGTCCCACAGCGGCAACTGCCAGACTCGGTCGAACGACGACTCGCCGGCATGCACCAGCTCGCGCGCCAGGGCGTCGTTGTTGGCGAGCAGGCCGGTGGCGACGTTGCCCAGGGCGATGACGCAGGCACCGGTCAGGGTGGCGACGTCGACCACGGCCTCGGGCTCGAAGCGCTCGGCATAGGTCAGGGCGTCGCACAGGATCAGCCGGCCCTCGGCGTCGGTGTTGAGGACCTCGATGGTCTGGCCCGACATCGAGGTGACGATGTCGCCCGGCTTGTTGGCGGCACCGTCGGGCAGGTTCTCGCAGGTCGGGATCAGGCCGACCACGTTGAGCGGCAGCTTCAGCTCGGCCGCCGCCTGCAGGGTGGCCATGACCGAGGCGGCCCCGCTCATGTCGTACTTCATCTCGTCCATCTCGGCCGCCGGCTTGAGCGAAATGCCGCCGGCGTCGAAGGTGATGCCCTTGCCGACCAGCACGATGGGTTTGTGCTTTCTGTTGCCGCCCTTGTGCTGCATGACGATGAACTTGGGCGGCTGCCGGCTGCCCTTGGCCACCGATATGAAGGCGCCCATACCCAGCTTCTCCATGTCGGCCAGTTCCAGCACCTCGACCGCCAGACCGTGGCTCTTGGCGAGCTTCTGCGCCTGCTCGGCCAGGTAGCTCGGGGTGCAGATGTTGCCGGGCAGGTTGCCCAGATCCTTGGCCAGCTGCATGGCATTGGCGATGGCCAGACCGCGCGCCAGGCCGTCCTCGCCCGCGCTCAGTTCGCCGCGCCGGGACACGGCCAGGATCAGGCGGCGCAGCGGACGGCGCACCTCTTCCTGCTTGCTCTTCAGCTGGTCGAAGCGGTACAGCGCCTCGCGCGCGGCGACCACGGCCTGCTCGATGTTCCAGGCCACGTCGCGGCGCTTGACCGGGATCTCGGACAGATAGAGCGCAGCCTCCATCGAACCGGTGTCGTTCAGCACCTTGACTGCGGCGCGCACCGCCTCGCGATACTGCTTTTCCCGAAACTCGCGCTCCTTGCCCAGCCCGACCAGCAGCACGCGGTCGCACAGGGTGTTGGGTACATGGTGCAGCAGCAGGGTGGTGCCCAACTTGCCTTCCATGTCGCCGCGCCGGATGATGTCGGACAGATAGCCGCCGGCGGCCGCATCGATCGCCTGGCCGGCCTCGCTCAATTTGCGCGAGTCGAAGACGCCGACCACCACACTGGCGACCCGCTGTTTTTCAGGATTACCGCTCTTTATGCTAAATTCCATGACTCACCCCACGCGCAGAAAATCAATAAAATCGGCCGATTCGCGGCTTGCCCGCTAAAGTTGCCCATTATTTTCAATCAAGTCGACAAAGTCAAAGATGCGCATCCACCAGCGAGCCCTGATCCGCGAAATGACAGCGACGTCCGTCTATGCCCTGGCCGGGCTGGCGGCGATCGTGGCGGTCACCCTGGTCGCGCGCATCTTCGGCCGGGCTGCCACGGGCGATCTCGTGCCGCAGGCGATCCTGCCGTTTCTCGGCTTCAGCCTGCTGCACCTGACCCCGGTGCTGTTGTCGCTGGCGCTGTTCATGGCGGTATTCCTCACGCTCAACCGCTATTGGCGCGACAGCGAAATGGTGATCTGGCTCAGTTCCGGCCTGAACCATCTGGACTGGATTCGTCCCGTGCTGCAGTTCGCCCTCCCGGTCAGCCTCATCATCGCGCTGCTGAGCCTGGTGCTGCTGCCCTGGGCCGCCCAGAAGCGGGTCGGCTATGAGCAATTCCTGAGCAGCCAACAGGATACCGCCAACCTGTCACCCGGCCTGTTCGTCGAGGCAGCCGGCGGCAGGAAGGTCTATTTCGTTGAAGCGAGCGACGGCCTTGACCGGCAGGTGCGCAATGTCTTCATCCGGTCCGAGCAGCATGGCCGCATCGGCATCATCGCGGCCCAGCAGGGCAACCGCGTGATCATGGACAATGGCGATCCCTACCTGGTGCTGGAAAACGGTCGGCGTTATGAGGGGAAGCCGGGCAGCATGGATTTCCGCGTGATGGAATTCGAGCGCTATGCCATCCGCCTGGAGCCGAGCACAGGCAAGCCGCGTTCGGACAATGCGAAAGAGCGCGACACCCTGGAGCTGATCCAGAACCCCAGCCCGGAGAACCAGGCCGAATTGGGCTGGCGCGCGGGGCATCCGCTCAGCGCGCTGATCCTGGCGCTGTTCGCCATTCCGCTCAGCTTCATCAACCCGCGCGCCGGCCGCTCGCTCAACATCCTGTTCGCCATTCTGATCTACGCCGTTTACAACAACCTGATCGGCCTGAGTGAGGGCTGGGTCGTCCGGCAAAGCCTGAGCGCCGGCGCCAGCATGCTCCTGATCCATGGCTCGATGGCTGTTTTGCTGACCCTGCTGTTCTGGTTGCGCATGCGCGGCCCCGGCCGTTGGAGACCCGGCCGATGAAGATCCTGAACCGCTACCTGGCCGGTCAGATCCTGGCCTCGATCGGCCTGACCCTGGCCGTTCTGCTGCTGCTGTTCAGCTTTTTCGACTTGCTGGAAGAGATGGGCGATGTCGGCAATGGCAGCTACACCATGACCAAGGCCCTGCTCTTCGTGGCCCTGCATCTGCCTGGGCGCATCCATGAGCTGATGCCGATCGCCGCGGTGATCGGCGCCTTGTTCGCCCTGGCCCGCCTGGCGGTCAATTCCGAATTCAACGTCATGCGCGCCTCGGGCCTGCCGCCCTGGCAATTGCTGCGGCTGATGCTGGGTCTGGGCGCCTCGCTCGCCCTGGCCATCCTCATCGTTGGCGAACTGGTCACCCCGCTGGCCGAACAGACGGCGCAACAGCTCAAACTGCGCACCACCAGCCGGGTGGTGGCCCAGGAATTCAAAAGCGGCCTGTGGGCCAAGGATGGCCGGAATTTCGTCAACGCGCGCGAGATGCTGCCCGACAGCACCCTGCTCAAGGTGCAGATCTACCAGTTCGATGAGCGCTTTCAGCTCAAGGCGATCCAGACCGCGCAAAGCGGCGTCTGGACGGGGGATGGCCATTGGCTGCTGCGCGACGTCGAGCTCACGCGGCTGGACGAGACCGGCGCCCGGATCGAGCGGCTGCCCGAGCTGCGCTGGCCGTCGAGCATCACGCCCGAGTTGCTGTCGGTGCTGATGGTGACACCGGAGCGCATGGCCCTGCATGCCCTCTACAGCTACATCGAACACCTGAAGGAGAACCGGCAGAAGACCACGCGCTACGAAATCGCGCTCTGGGCCAAGCTGGTTTACCCGCTGGCCGCCCCGGTCATGCTGCTGCTTGCCCTGCCCTTCGTCTATCTGCAGCCACGCGCGACCGGGGTCAGCGGGCGGGTGATGATCGGGGTGCTGATCGGTCTGGCCTTCTACCTGGTCAACCGGCTGGCGGCCCATCTCGGCCTGCTCAACGACTGGCCGCCCAGCCTGAGTGCCGGCCTGCCGATCCTGGTCTTCTCCGGCCTCGCCGCCGCCAGCCTGTGGCTGGTCGAACGACGCTGATCAGTCGAGCTTGACCAGGCGGGTGCCGCTCAGGCGGTCATGCAAAAACTGGCGATCGGCATCGAACCAGGCCCACCACAAGCCGACGCCAAGAAAGGGGATGCCGAGCAGGGCCGCGCCGTAGCGCAGCCAGGCCTGCCGGCGCGTCACCGGCGCGCCGTCGGCGCTCACCAGCCGGATGCGCCAGGTCTTCATGGGCAGGGTCTGGCCGCCATGGCGCCAGAACCAAGTGAAATAGAGGCCGGTAACCAGCAAGAGATAAAGCCGGAACAGGGGCGTGACCCAGGCCGGGTCCAGGCCCTGGCTCAGACCGACGAAGGGGAAGCCGGCCACGATCCAGAGCGCCAGCAGGATCAGGGCTTCGTAGAACAGGGCGGCCAGGCGGCGGGTAAGACTCGGGGTGGGCAACATGGCTAAAGTCGGGGCGACCAAGGGGCCTGGGGTCGGGGCCGGGGCACTATACCGGCCGGCCGTCAGCCTGACAAAGGGAATTGCATTGCCGGGTCGGCCTGGCTATAATTCGCCGTTTCCTGCAACAACCCGAGCGTTGGAGCCCACCATGTATGCGGTTATCAAAACCGGCGGCAAGCAGTACAAAGTCTCTGCCGGCGGCAAACTGAAAGTTGAGAGCCTGCCCGTCGAAGTCGGCGGCGCGGTCGAGATCAAGGACGTCCTGATGGTCGCCGACGGCGACAAGGTCAAGATCGGCGCGCCCTTCGTGGCCGGCGCCAGCGTCAAGGCCACCGTGGTCTCCCACGGCCGTGGCGACAAGGTCATGATCTTCAAGATGCGTCGTCGCAAGCACTATCGCAAGACCCAGGGTCATCGCCAGAATTACACGGAACTGCGCATCGAAGGCATTTCCGCCTAAATCAGGAGTTAACAGACCATGGCACACAAAAAAGCAGGCGGCAGCTCCCGTAACGGCCGCGACTCCAATCCGAAGATGCTGGGCGTCAAGCGCTACGGCGGCCAGTTCGTGCCCGCGGGCAACATCCTGGTGCGTCAGCGCGGCACCCAGTTCCACCCCGGCACCAACGTCGGCGTCGGCAAGGATTTCACCCTGTTCGCACTGGTCGACGGCGTGGTCGAATACACCACCAAGGGCCCGAAGCAGCGCCGCACGGTCAACGTGATCCCGGTGCAGGCCTGAGTCAAGCCAATCTATCCGCAAGGGCCCTATCCCCGGATAGGGCCTTTTTGTTTCTAGGGCACACGCCATGAAGTTCATCGATGAAGCGACCATCGAGGTCATTGCCGGCAAAGGCGGCAACGGCTCGGCCTCGATGCGGCGTGAGAAATTCGTGCCCAAGGGCGGCCCCGATGGCGGTGACGGCGGCAAGGGCGGCAGCATCTATGCCGTGGCCGACCGCAACCTCAACACCCTGGTCGAGTTTCGCTATACCCGCATGTATCGGGCGCAGAACGGCGAGAACGGCCGCGGCTCCGACTGCTACGGCAAGGGCGGCGAGGACCTGATCCTGCGGGTGCCGGTCGGCACCCTGATCCACGACGCCGACACCGGCGAGGTCATCGCCGACCTGGCGCGCGACGGCCAGCGGGCCCTGCTGGCCCGCGGTGGCAAGGGCGGCCTCGGCAACCTGCATTTCAAGTCCAGCACCAACCGGGCGCCGCGCCAGTTCACCCATGGCGAACCGGGCGAGGAGCGGCGCCTGCGCCTGGAATTGAAGGTGCTGGCGGACGTCGGCCTGCTCGGCATGCCCAATGCCGGCAAGTCCACCTTCATCCGTGCGGTGTCCGCCGCCCGGCCCAAGGTGGCCGACTACCCCTTCACCACCCTGCACCCGAATCTGGGTGTGGTGCGGGTGGATGCCAACCGCAGCTTCGTCATCGCCGACATCCCCGGCCTGATCGAGGGCGCGGCCGAGGGCGCCGGCCTGGGTCACCAGTTCCTGCGCCACCTGGCCCGCACCCGGCTCCTGCTGCACATCGTCGATCTCGCGCCGTTCGACCCGGCGGCCGATCCGGTGCACGAGGCGCGCGCCATCGTCGAGGAGTTGCGCAAGTACGACGCCGAACTCTACGCCAAGCCGCGCTGGCTGGTGCTGAACAAGACCGACCTCATCCCGGAGAGCGAGCGGCAGGCTAAAATCCAGGCCTTCATCCAGGACTACGGCTGGCAGGGCCCGGTGTTCGCCATCTCGGCGATCAGCGGCGAAGGCTGCCAGCCCTTGATCTACGCCATCATGGAGCACCTCGAACAAACCCGCGCCCAGGAAACCGAAGCAGAAACCGCGATGCCCACCGCCCCTGAACCGGAGGCCGGCGCATGACCGCTTCCGTCGTCGCCAGCACCAAACGCCTGGTGGTCAAGGTCGGCAGCAGCCTGGTCACCAACGACGGCCGCGGCCTTGACCACGAGCGCCTGGCCCTGTGGTCGGCCCAGATCGCGCATCTGGTGGAAATGGGCAAGGAAGTGGTGCTGGTCTCCAGCGGTGCCATCGCCGAGGGCATGCAACGCCTGGGTTGGTCCAAGCGCCCCCATGCCATGCACGAACTGCAGGCCGCCGCCGCGGTGGGCCAGATGGGCCTGATCGAGGCCTACGAGCGCAGCTTCCGCGGCCACCAGTTGCGCACTGCGCAGATACTGCTCACCCACGCCGACCTGGCCGACCGCGAGCGCTATCTCAACGCCCGCTCCACTTTGCGCACCCTGCTTGAACTCAAGGTCATCCCCATCATCAACGAGAACGACACCGTGGTGACCGAGGAGATCAAGTTCGGCGACAACGACACACTGGGCGCCCTGGTCGCCAATCTCATCGAAGCCGATGCCCTGATCATCCTCACCGATCAGAGCGGCCTCTACACCGCCGACCCGCGCAAGGATCCGAATGCAAAACTGCTGGCCGAGGTCACCGCGGGCGACCCCGCGCTCGAGGCCATGGCCGGCGGCGCCGGCAGCAGCGTCGGCCGCGGCGGCATGCTGACCAAGGTGCTCGCCGCCAAGCGTGCCGCGCGCAGTGGCGCCCACACCGTCATCGCCAGCGGCCGCGAGCCCGATGTATTGATCCGCCTGGCCCAGGGAGAGCGCATCGGCACCCAGTTCACCGCCGTCAACGAACCCATCGCCGCGCGCCGGCAATGGCTGGCCGACCACCTGCAGGTGCGCGGCAAGCTGAAGCTGGATGAAGGCGCCGCCCGGGCGCTCACCGTGCAGGGCAAGAGCCTGCTGCCCATCGGCGTGATCGAAGTCATCGGCGATTTCCAGCGCGGCGAAGTCGTCGCCTGCCTCGGGCCCGACGGCCGCGACCTTGCGCGCGGTCTGGTCAATTATTCGGCGGACGAGGCGCGCAAGATCCAGCGCAAGGCCACCTCGGAGATCGAGGCCGCACTGGGCTACATCGACGAACCGGAGCTGATACACCGGGATAACCTGGCACTGCTCTAGCAGGGGCAGGTTACAGTGAAGGCTAACCTGCGCATTGCGCAGGTTAAGTCCCGAAGGAACGGCCGGAACTACAACCTCGCGTTGCTGTGAAACGGTAACGCAAGGTTGCAGTCTGCCGTAGGGTGCGTTCCACGCACCACAACATGGTGCACGAAACCCTACTCTCCGAAATCGCTATCACGCATAACCACTCCTGAACCCGCCCAATCTCTGGAATACACACCGGCCCGCACATAACGATGAAAGGTCGAATGCGGCCAATCGGCCACACGTTCGGCATAACCATGCTTGACCGGGTTGTAATGGATGTAATCGACATGTTTGGCAAAGTCGTGTTCGTCGCGTATCTGGTGCTCCCAAAACCGGCGTTGCCATATGGCCGATTCCTTTCGGGCAAGCCTAGACTCGCTTAACGCCACATGACGTGCGAGCCAATGCCCGCAATGCTTACTCACATGCCGTTTGATGACGGCCCAGCGCTTGGCGTAATCGGCATCGCCTTCCGGCAGCCGCCAGATGCAATGCATGTGATCGGGTAGCAGCACCCAGGCTTCAATATCGAAGGGCAGGGTTTTTCGGGCCAGTTCGATGCCATCGCGCAAGGCATTGCGGAAAGGGGCATCGGCCATAAACTTGCCGCGTTGGTAAGTGGTGACGGTGAAGAAATAAGTGCCGCCGGGCACCTTGGCGCGACGATATTCGGGCATAGCTTCCTCCGGTTTGTTTTTTTCGCATGTTTGGTGCACAGAGTGCACCCTACCGCGCTGTATTTGGTGCACGAAGTGCACCCTACCTCGCCTCCAGCCAACCTGCCCCCACCGCTTTCGTATCGCCTTCCAGCCGCACATCCGGCACATGGGTGAAGGAGATGCGCATGGGCGCCTCTTCGGTGGCCATGAAGGCGCCGCCGAAGTAGACCGCATCGTTGCCGTATTTGGCCTTGAGCCGGTCGAGGGCGTGGTCCAGGCCCGGCGTGCGGGTGCCGTCGGGGAAGAGCGAGAGCGTCGTCTGTTCCGCGTCGCTCAAATCCAATAGCGTGATGCTCACCTTGGTCGGCTCGCGCCGCCTGGGCCGCTCGGCCCACAGGGCGGAGAGCACGCGCAGAAAGGGCAGGGTGTCCTGCATGGGTTGGAAACGTGCCTCGTGCTGCCAGGGATGGTGGTTGCGATAGTCGACCTGAATGCTCAAACGCGCGGCCTGCAGGCCGGAGGCACGCAGCCGTGCCGCCGCCTTCTGCGTGAGCTTGGACAGCACCGAGAAGGCGCCGGTGTCGGTACGCAGATGCGGCGGCAGCACGTGCGAGTGGCCCAGGCTGGAACGCTGGGTGGTCGGCACCGGCACATCGACCCCGCGCAGCCGGTCGTACATGCGCTCGCCCTCCACCCCGCCCCAGACCCGGCGCAACTGCTCGCGACTGGCCTGGCAGAGCGCCTCGACCGTCCTGATGCCGTGACGCTCCAGGCGCGCGAGCATGGCCTGGCCGATGCCGTTGAGGTCGGAGAGCTTCAGCCGATACAGGGCCTGCGGCAGGTCGTCTTCGTGCAGCACGGTCAGGCCGTCCGGTTTCTGCATGTTGGAGGCGGTCTTGGCCAGGAAGCGGTTGGGGCCGATGCCGATGGAGCACGTCAAGCATTCCCCCACTTCCGCGCGGATCTTCGCCTTCACCTCGCGCGCCAGTTCGCGCACCACGGCCTCCTGCTGCCAGCTGCCGGTGAGTTCGCACATCACCTCGTCGATGGACAGCACCTCCGAGATGGCGATGACGCTGTCGACCACATCGATCAGGCGGTGGTGCATCTCGACATAGACCCGCGGCCGGGCCTGGACGAAGACCATGTCGGGGCAGCGCTTGCGGGCCTCGATGACGCTGGTGCCGGTCTTCACCCCAAACCGCTTGGCCTCATAGCTCGCCGCGATGCAGCAGGTGGTCTCGGCCATGACCGGCAGGACGCCCACCGGCCTGCCGCGCAGTTCAGGCCGAAGATGCTGTTCCACCGAGGCGAAATAGGAATTGAAGTCGAGCAGGAGGGCACGCAGGGGCATGGCAAATCGAACGTTCGTTCCAAAGTTGAAACATAGAACGATCGTTCTCATTTGGCAAGGCCGCCTTTGTGGTTTGCCTATCCGCTCGAGCAGCCCCTGAATGGCGATGCCAATATCACGGTAATAAAAAAGACATATAAGTACATAAAAAAGCTATTGACATTACCCGACTGAATTACTAAGGTAATGCCATGCGCGCGTGTCGCGCTTTGTTCAGTTCATATTCATTAGCAATTGGTTATTTTCTAAAGGAGATCATCATGGCCCTGATCAACGGTTTCAATTCCGACGGCGTCGTCACCATCAACCGCGTCATCCTGCGCCCCGAATACAGCGTGGAAGACCTGGAAGAGCGCGTCGCCACCCTGTGCGAGAACGTCAAGACCTATCACTCGGACACCGGCTTCGTCGGCGGCTTCGTCTGCCTGAACAGCGGTGCCGTTTCCAACGAGGGTTCCACCATCGGTCAGGCGGTGGAAAGCCCGCTGAAAGGCAAGGAAGCGCTGATCGTGACCTTCTGGCAGTCGTTCGAGCAGCACGAAGCCTCGCATCGCTCCGAGACCTTCCAGCCCCTGTTCAAGAAGGTTCTGGAACTGTGCGAAAACGGCAACGAGGAGATCGCCTACACCATGCTCTGGTCGGGCAAGGCCTACACCCCCGAGGAAGCCAAGGAGGCCCAGGCCGCGAAGGCGAAGTACGCCAAAGCCGCCTGATCGTTGTCGGTTCAGTGAAGGCTCATGCGGCCCAAGCCGCGTGATGCCGGAAGCTAAACGACCGACCCATCCAGCTTTCTGCAACAAGAAAAAAGCCGCCCAAGAGGCGGCTTTTTTCTTGTCGTTTGGGCGAAGGCTGACATGAGCGAAGCGAACCTCAAGCAAAGCGGCCGAAAGGCGAGCGCCTGCACCATGCTCTGGTCGGGCAAGGCCTACACCCCCAAGGAAGCCAAGGAGGCCCAGGCCGCGAAGGCGAAGTACGCCAAAGCCGCCTGATCGTTGTCGGTTCAGTGAAGGCTCATGCGGCGCAAGCCGCGTGATGCCGGAACTAAAACGGCAACGAGGCGAGCGCCTGCACCATGCCCTGGTCGGGCAAGGCCTACATCCCCGCGGAAGCCACGCAGGCCCAGGCCGCGTAGACTGAATACGCCCCGCCTAAGCCGCCGTCTCAACAAAAAAGGCCGCATGCGCGGCCTGTTTTGCTGCCGGCGCCTTTCATCACGGCAATTTGATCGTCGCCGCCTGGCCGGCCATCCAGCGCGCGGCGCGCGGGATGGCAACGTCGAGCTGATAACCCGGCTTGTCGCCGGCGACGAAGCGCAAGGCCCTCACCTTACCCGCATAGCCCCTGTCGCCGACCTGCACGGTCGCCGCAGCTCCCAGCATCACGCCGCTGGCCTGAGCCGGGCTCAGGGTCGCCCGCGCCAGGATTTCATCGCTGCGCGCGAGGCTGAGCAGGATCGGCGACTCGCATTGCGCCACCACCATGCCCGGCTCGGCCGGACGGTCGAGCACCAGCGCCGGGAAGGGCGCGCGCAATTCCGTTTCCGCCAGCTGCCGGCGCGCCTGTTCCAACCGGGCCTGGCCGGCCTGGAGCGCCGTCCTGGCCTGGGCGTGATTCAGTTTGGCGGCATCCAGCACCGTGGTGGCGGTCACCGTGCGGGCATAGAGCTCCTGCTCACGCTCGAGGTTGCGCTTGGCCTCGGCCTCCTCCTCCTGCAGGCGTTCGAGCTCGGCCCGGGCCGCCATGACCTGGGCCTGATAGCGTGCCGGATCGAGCGCCAGCAGCAATTCGCCTGGGCGTACCTGCTGACCGGGCTGCACCAGGACGCGTTCGACCACGCCGGGCGCCGCAGTCGACATGGCCACCGGTTGCGACCAGTGCAACACGGCGGGGTAATCCGCGGCCCAAACGCCACCCGACAACAACCAGAGCAAAGCGAAGCGAGTTTTCATTTGCCTTTCTCCCCATTGGCCTCGGACTGGGCCTCGATCGGACCACCGACCAGGGCCTCCAGTTTCGCCCAGGCCAAAGCCAAGCGGTATTCAACCGAACGCTGGCGCCAGAGTGCCGCCTGGGTTTCCGCCATGGCCGTACCCAGCTTGGTCTGCAGTTCCAGTTCATACACGGCGCGCGCCTGCTCCAAGGCCACATCGCGGTAGCTGGCATTGATCCGGGCGGCATTGCGCTCGGTCTCACGCAATTGCTGGATCTCCTGCCAGGTCGCGAACACGGCCTGCTGCAGATCCAGCTTCATGCCTTCATATTGGGCCTGCAGCAGATGGAACTGGGCCTGTTCCTTGGCCAGGCGGGCATCGACGCGCTTGCCCTGATAAATCGGCCACACCAGATTGAACCCGGCGCGCAAGTCATCGCGCGTGGCAGCATTACGGCTCCAGCTGGCGGCCTCGGCCTCGAATTCCAGGCTGGGCAGATTCTCGGCGCGAATCGCGGCCAACCGGCTCTGCGCGGCATTGAGCAATTGCTGCTGGGCGACCAGGCGCGGGTTGTGCGCCAGGGCACGCATCAACAGGGCCTCGAACTCCGGCAGCGCGCGATCATTCGAATTCAGCTTGGGATCGACCAGGTCGGCCGGCAATTCACTGATGCGGTTCAGCGCGGCGGCAAGCGCCAGGCGCTTTTCCCGCATCCGGCGCTCCGCCTCGTTGCGCACGACGCGGGCGTCCTGGAACACCGCTTCCAATGTGGCCACCTCGGCCTGGGAGCGCATGCCCAGTTCCTGGCGCTGCTTTTCGTCATCCCAGCGCAGATAGGCCACGGTCATGAATTCGTTGTCCGCGGTGTAACGCAGGTCGGCCAGCAGGACATCGAAATAGCGGCTCATCAGGGCGATGCGGCGTTGCGCCTTGACGTCGAGCCATTGCAGGCTGCGCGCCTGCGTCTCCAGGCGCGCAGCGGCCACGGCGGACTGATTGCGGCCGCTGTCGATCAGGGTCTTGCGCAGATTGAGGCGCAGGCTGTTGTCCGATTCGAAATTGTCGCGCAGGACCGGATTGCGCCCGGTGCGCAGCGTACCTTCCAAGGTCAGTCGGGCGTCATTCAGGCTTTCGGCCAGGGCCTGTTCCGCCTCGGCCAGTTCGCGCTGGGCCGCCGCGATATCGAGGTCCGGATGGGCCGCATCGGCCACCGCCAGCACCTCGTCCAGCGTGAGCGGCTTGCCGGCGGCCTCGAGCGGCAGCGCCAGCAGCAGCGCCAGCAACGCCGACCAGGCACGCATCACTGGCCGGCCTGTCGCTTATAGACGTTGAACGGCATGGTCTTGTAGTGGCCTTCGACCACATAGCGCCCAAGCAGGAGAAACTCCTCTTTGCTCTGGGTGGCGCCGGTAAAGCGCGTGATGGGCTTGCCGGTGAGGTCGTAGAATTGAAACACCGGCGTGGCGCGCACCCGCTGCTCGAGGGCGAAGGCCTTTTCCGTCGTGTCCTTGCCGGTGAAATCGGTCATCATGGTGTCGCCCTTGGCATCGATGGTGTAGATCAGGAAGTGCTTGCGATACCAGTCCTGCACCTCAGACTGGTTGAGAATGGTCGCCTTCATGCGATGGCAATAGGGGCAGTCATCCAGTTCGAACATCAACAGGATGCCGACCTTGCCTTCCTGCCTGGCCACATCCAGCTCGCCCTTGAAATCGCCCAACTTGGGCATGAAGAAGTGGGAGGCGGGATCGCGCACCTCGGCCCAAGCCGGCAGCGCGCACAAGGCTAAGAGCAAAACCAGCCAACGCATGGATGTCTCCTTCCATCTCATTTTTTCTTGGCGATGTAGCCTTCCACCGCCGCCCGGCTCAGCGCCCCGACGGTATAGGCGACCACCTTGCCCTGGGGATTGTACAGATAACTGGTGGGCAGGCCACGCACCGGCCCGATCTGGCCCGCGAGCCTGTAGTCGCCGAGCACGACCGGATAGCTGATCATCTGCTGCTCGGCGAAGCGCAGAACAGTCTGGGGGTCCTGGTAGTCCAACGCCACCCCGATCACCACCAGCTTGTTCTGCTTGTTCTCGTGCAGGGCCACGAGATCGGGGATTTCCTCCAGGCAGGGTGGACACCAGGTCGCCCAGAAATTGACCAACACCCATTTGCCTTTGTAGTCGGCAAGCCGATGCACCTTGCCCTGACTGTCGGTCAGGGTGAAGGCCGGCGCGGCGGGGGCCAGCGCCAGCAACAGGCACGCGATGATCCAGCGTTTCAACATGCGTTGTCTCTTGGCAAAATCACCGATGACGGGACACCGCCCCCGCTTGCGCCCCTCCCGCCAGGCCACCTGCCGAGGCGGTAATTGGCTAGAATGTCGCGCCGGGCAGGGAGAATTCATAACGATGTTACCCCATTATCATCTGCCGCCACGGCAAAGAACGGCGGGCACTATAAATCCGGACCACAGCCCCGATCAAGTCGGCTCCTGGCTCGCCAAATTACCGCTTGCCGACGCCGCGGAGGCGGCGACCAAACTCGGCCGTTTCCTGGGCGCCTTCAGCCGCATCGACCTGCCCGCCCAGCACCGCAGCCAGCTGGCCAACCTGCTCAAGACCAGTGCCTGGCACCTGGCGGAGCGCTTGCGCCAAGAACTGGCCGACCACCCCTTGCCTTTGACCGAAGCTGGTTACCGCAAGCTTGAGCTGTGTCAAACGCTGCTGGGCGAGCTGGCCAACAGCCAGAAACTGCTCATCCTCGCGACGCTGCATCAGGGGCACGCGCCCCAGGCCGCACCCAGACTGGCCGATCTGCTGCTGACGTTGAGCAGGCAGATGCTGCTCGCGTTCCAATGCCACACCCCACTGCCTGCCGGTCTGTGGCTCGATCTGCACCAGACCCATCTGTGTGCCCTGCAGCGGGGCCTGGCAGAAACCGCCGTGTCGAACGACCAGGACAGCCTCGCCAACCACTACAAGGCATTGCTCTTGCTGGCATTGGCCGATCCTTACCAATTCACGGCCGAGGAGCTCGGCTGGGCCCACGACCTGGCCCGAAGGCTTGCCCCGCTCGGCACGCTCACCCCTGCGGATGGCAGCAAGACACCCCTCGCGCCGTTTTACCTCCACCCCAGACGGGACGAGCCGCCGCTGTCGCTGGCGCGCCACCAGGCGGCGACTCGCCATGCCCTGCTGTTCGACACCGCCGACATCGCCAGGCAGCTGGCCCAGCTTGGCAACACCATCCGGCAGCAGCGCCCGGCGCCAGACCTGCCCCCGGCACAGGATTGGCCGGCCTATCGCACCCTGCTCAACAAACTCAAACTGCGTTGGGGCGCCTCGCGGCATCGCCTGATTCAGCGCCGCCGACCGACGCAAACTGTCCCTTATGAAATCGCCCTGGGCGCGGCTCAGCCTGAGCAGCCGGCGGGCCTGCCCGCACTGGACGACGGGCCGTCCAGTGCGCTCGCCTGCCGCACCCTGAACGACAGCGCCGGCGGCCTGGCACTGGAGTGCAGCGGCCAACTGCCTCGCCACATCGACGTCGGCGAACTCATCGCCCTGCGGCAGCAACAGGGCCGGCATTGGCAAATCGGTGTCATACGCTGGTTCCAGCAGCCTCAACCAGAGAGACTGGCGTTCGGCCTGCAGCTGCTGGCCAGCCGGGCGGAGCCGACCCGGCTGCGCGACCCCGCCACGCAACAGCCGGTTTCAGGGTTGCTGCTGCGCAGCCTTAACGCCAACGGGGCGGAGAAACTGTTGCTCAGGCAGGGGTTGGCCCGCACCGACCTGCCTGTGCTGCTGGAGCAAGCCGATGGCGCACGCCCGGTCGTGCTCAAACCGCTGACGGAAGTCGCGGCCGGCATCGCGCTTTTCCGCATCGAGCCGGCTTGAACCCGGCACAGGCGGAGTTAGTTCTGCACCTCGCGCCGGAGGATTTCCTTGGCCTCGACGGTCGTGGCATCCAGGATCAACACATTCACCCGGCGGTTGCGGGCGCGCCCCTCGGGTGTGACATTGGTGTCGATTGGCCGGTTGTCGGCAAAACCGATCGCCTCGAGCCGGGCCGGGGCCACGCCCTGCTCGACGAACAGCCGCACCACACTGCCGGCACGGGCGCTGGACAATTCCCAATTGGACGGGAAGTACTCGCTCTTGATCGGGATGTTGTCGGTGTGACCCTCGACCTGGATCGGGTTGTCGATCTTGGCCAACTCCTTGGCCACGGCGGAAAGCAGCTGCAGGGAGTTCGGCTGCAGACGGGCATCGCCACTGGCGAACAGGACACTGGCATTGATCTCGAGGGTGATGCCCTTGCTCGACTGGCTGACCTTGACCTGGCCGCTCTGCACCAGCGGCTGCATGGTCTCGACCACCTTGTTGGCGATCTGCTTCATCTTCTCGCGTTCGGACACCTTCTTCGGGTCCTCGATCTCCCGCTTGGGTATGCCCTCGCCGATCGGCTGTCCCTTGCCCGGCATCAATTCCGGATATTTCGAGCCCAGGCGGATCATCTGATCGGTCTGCTCCTGTTCGCGGAAGGCCTTGACGATGGAATCGGCCATCACCCGGTACTTGCCCTCATTGAGGGAGGAGATGGCATACATCACGACAAAGAAGGCGAACAGGAGGGTGATGAAGTCGGCATAGGACACCAGCCAACGCTCGTGGTTCTCGTGTTCTTCCGGCAGTTTTTTTCTGGCCATTTCACTCTTCCTTCTGGAAGCACTCGCTGGCGGGGATTTTAGTTGCGGCCGGTGCTGTGCACCTTAACGTTCGCTGCGCTCACGTTAGCCTTCACTGAAACCCGCGCATCTTCAGCCATTGCAAAGGCACTGACCTAATTACACCAAATACCCTTGCATCTTCGCTTCAATGATGCGGGGGTTTTCACCATTGGCGATGCAGATCAGGCCTTCGATGAAGAGTTCGCGCTCAGCGACCTTTTTGCTGACGTGATGCTTGAGCTTGTTGGCGATCGGGATGAACACCAGGTTGGCGCCGCCCACGCCGTAGATGGTGGCGACGAAAGCCACGGCAATGCCCGAGCCGAGTTTGGACGGGTCGGACAGGTTCTCCATCACGTGAATCAGGCCCATCACCGCGCCCAGGATGCCGATGGTCGGGGCGTAGCCGCCTGCCGCCATCCAGATCTTGGCTGCCTCCTGGTGATGATGCTCGTAGGCGGACAATTCCAGTTCCAGCGTGTCGCGCAAAACGTCCGGCTCGGCACCGTCGACCAGCATTTGCAGGCCGCGCCGGAAGAACAGCTCCTGTTGCTCGTCGATGAAAGGCTCGAGTGCAAGCAGGCCACCGCGGCGGGCGGTTTGGCTCCACTGCAGCAGCATCTCCAGCACCTTGTCCGGCGCATGCTTGGGCGGCATGAAAACCCACTTCAACATGCCGATGCCGTCCAGGAAGACCCGCATGGTGCTCTGCAGCATGACCGCGCCGACCGTGCCCCCGATCACGATCAGGAACGCCGTCAGCTGGAGCAGCGAACCGACATGGCCGCCTTCGAGCGCCTGGCCGCCCAGGATGGCGATCAGCCCGATCGACAAGCCGAATATGCTAATCAGATCCATGTCTCATCACTCCGCTGACTGGGTCCAGTCTTTCAGCCAACTGCGCAAGCGCGTCACGGCCTGGGTGTGCAACTGGCAGACCCGCGATTCGGACACGCCCATCACCGCGCCGATCTCCTTGAAATTCAGCTCCTGATCGTAATACATCGCCATCAGCAGCTTCTCCCGCTCCGGCAGCACCCGGATCGCTTCCACCAGGGCGGCACGGAACCGCTCCCCGGCCAGGATCTCGAACGGGGCGGGCGCTGCCTCATCGGCGTAGCGCGCCAGGAATTCGTCGCTGTCGAAATCGTGCAGGTCCTCGTAATGGATCAATTGCGCGCCGCAGGCATCGCTCAGCAGATCATAATAGGTTTTGATGTCGACCTGCAGTTCATCGGCGATCTCCTGCTCGCTCGGTTGCTTGCCCAGGCGTTGTTGCAACGCATGGACCGCGGCCTCGATCTGGCGCGCGCTCTTGCGCACGCCGCGTGAGGCCCAATCGGCATCGCGCAGTTCGTCGAGCATGGCGCCGCGGATGCGCTGGCTGGCATAGGTCTCGAAGTTGGCGCCCTGGTTCTCATCGTAGCGTTCGACCGCGTTGAGCAGTCCGATCAGGCCGGCCTGGATCAGGTCGTCGACCTCGACTGAGGCCGGCAGGCGCGCCATCAGGTGATAGGCAATGCGTTTGACCAGCGGCGCGTACTGACGGACCAGCGCGTCCTTATCCGTGTCGCCTGTCGAACCTGGCATTGCGCAACCCCACGCCGGCTGCCTGCTCGGCGACCCGGCCCAGCAAATAGGCCCGCTGCCAATAGGCCTGGGCATCCATCCCGTCGCTATCGCCCCACGCCCCCGCTGCTTCGGCCAAGGCCTTGAAGGCGAGCGAGCCCGGGCATTCGGGCGCCACTTCGAGCAGGGGTCGCATCAGACGCATCGACTGGGCCAGTTTTTCGTCCTTGGGCACCGAGCCGAACCATTCCAGGCGCATGCCGAGAAAGCGCTGTGCGGTGCCCGCCAGATTGGCGAACAGGCTGTCGCTCTCACCCTGGCTCTGACGGTTCATCACCAGGACACGCCAGCGTCCGTCCGGCCGGTCCTGATGCGCGGCCTTGAGCAGGGCATAGGCATCGGTCAGTACCGCTTTGCTGTCCGCCAACACCAGGAGCCGGTCGGCGCAGGCGGCCGCCAGGGGTGAGGCCACACCGCCAGGCCGGGTATTGACCAGGAGCCAGCCGGGGTTGCCCACCACGCCGATCAGTTCATCCAAGCGGCGATCCCAGGCGGCATCGGTCATCTGATTGAACTCGGCCGCCAGCGGGCCGGTCAGGATCAGCCGGACATCGCCCGGCGCTTCCACCACGACCCTGTCCAGCGCGGCACGGCCGCGCAGAACGTCGGCCAGACGCTGACGCGGGGCCAGGCCATACTGGGTCGCCACATTGTGCGGCGACTCGGCCTCGTCCAGCACCAGCACGGCTTCACCGCGCCGGGCCAGGGCATAGGCCAGGCTGGCCAGGGCCATGGCCTGCAAGGCCGGGTCGGGACCAAACACGGCACAGGCATGAAACGGCGCCTGCCGGCCAAGCAGCCGGCGCAGGCCGGTCGCCTGATCCAGGGTCTCAGCCGACGGCACCGAGCGCCCCCTGGGCCCGATTGTCGGGGTCGGCGGCCGACACCGCGCGTTCGGCGGCCACCAGCACGGGGATATCCGACTCGTCCACGGCAAAGGGCGAATCCGGCTGGTGCAGCTTGAAGGCACGGTCGACCAGATAAAGCAGATTGGCCAGGTGCAGGTCTTCCGGCACCCGCTGGCCATTGGTGACGTAGTGCACCAACAGCTGATGGCGCAACACCACGTCGAGCACCGGGCCATAGGTCAAGGCCTCGTCGATCTTGGTCAGGATCACCCCGACCAGACCTTCGCCGCTGTAGGCGCGCACCACCTCTTCCAGGGTCATGCCCTGGGCCGGCGCGCTCAGCAAAAGCAGGCGCCTGACCCGGCGCCCCTGACCGGAGAGGAAATCGACCTGTTCGGCCACCCGCCTGTCGCGCTGGCCCATGCCGACGGTGTCGATCAGTACCAGCTTCCTGTCGGCCAGATCAGCCAGGGTGAGCTCCAGTTCCTTGGCGTCGCGCACGGCATAGACCGGGGTGCCGAGGATGCGGCCGTAGATGCGCAGCTGGTCCTGGGCGCCGATCCGATAGGTATCGGTGGTGATCAGGGCCACCTGGCTCGCGCCGTATTTGAGCACGGCGCGCGCCGCCAGCTTGGCCACGGTGGTGGTCTTGCCCACCCCGGTGGGGCCGACCAGGGCATAGACGCCGCCGCGATTGACGATGTCCTGCTCGTCCTGCGCCACCTTGATGTTGTGCATGAGGGTGGCCTTGAGCCACTTCTCGGCCCGGACCAGGTCATGGCCTTCCGGCAATTGTTCGAGCAGGTGGTTGCACAAGGCCGTGCCGAAGCCGGCGGCGATCAGGCGCTTCATCAGCTCGACCCGCAGCGGCTCCCTGCGGTTCAGATCGGACCAGGCGAAGCCGGCCAATTGGCCTTCCACCATGCTGCGCAGCAGACGCACCTCGCGCGCCAGTTCCTGCACCACCGGCGGCATCTCGGCCGGCGCGGCTTCGACCTTGCCCGTCTCGCCTGCCGGCATGCTGGCGGGCGCAGCCTCTTCCTGCCGGGCGGGCGGCTGGCCCCCCTCGCGCTGGGCGAGATATTCGGTCAGGGTGGTGATCGCCGCCTCGTCGAACATCGGCTTGGGCTGCGCCTTGGCTTGGGGCTTCGGTTTGGGCGGCTCGGCCGCGCTCCGGACCGGCCGCGCGGACACCACGGGTTCGGCCCGTTCGGACAGGGCGGCGACGTCCAGATCGGCCACGGCGATGATCTCCACCCCGCTTTCGATCCGGCGGTTGGACAGGATGATGGCGTTGGCGCCGAGGGCATCGCGCACCTGGCGCAGGGCCTCGCGCGTGGTGCCGGCGTAGAATTTTTTGATCATGCGCCGCTACCGATCATGGCGCCCACCCGGATCGACTTGCCGTCGGGCACTTCGGCATGGGAGATGACCTTGAGGTCGGGCGCGGCCCGGCGCAGGAAACGGGCAAGCATGGGACGCAGGAGGGGGGGCACCAGGAGCACGGCGGGCAGACCGGCCTCCATCTGACGCTGGACGGCGCGCTGGGTGTCCTTGACCATGGTCTCGGCAAGACCGGGCTCCAGTCCGGCACCGGCCTCGCCGCGCGAGGACACTGCCTGCATGAGGATCTGTTCCAGACCTGGCTCCAGCGCAATCACTTGCAGTTCCTGGGCGGCTCCATAGATGTCGTGGATGATAGCACGGCCCAGGGCGACGCGAACCGCCGAGGTCAATTCGTCGGCATCCTGGGTGCGGCTGCCGTGTTCGGCCAGGGTCTCCAGGATGGTGCGCAGGTCGCGGATGTGCACCCCCTCCTCGAGCAGGTTCTGCAACACCTTCTGCACCGTGCCCAGCGGCAGGGTCTTGGGCGTGAGCTCCTCCACCAGCTTGGGCACCTGCTTGGCGAAGTGGTCGAGCAGCTGCTGGGTCTCCTCGCGCCCGAGCAGTTCCGGGGCATGGTCGCTGATCACCTTGGACAGATGGGTCGCCACCACCGTGCTCGGGTCGACCACGGTGTAGCCGTAGCTCAGGGCCTGATCGCGCTGGGTCGGCTCGATCCACACCGCCGGCAGGCCATAGGCGGGATCGACCGCTGGCTGGCCCGGCACGGTGCCGAAGACGCGGCCCGGGTTGATCGCCAGTTGCTTGCCGACGATGGCCTCACCCTCGCCCACCACCACCCCCTTCAACAGGATGCGATAGGCGTTCGGCTTCAATTGCAGGTTGTCGCGGATGTGCACCGAGGGCACGAGATAACCCAGGTCCTGGGCGATCTTCTTGCGGATGCCACGGATGCGGCGCAGCAGCTCGCCGTCCTGGGCGCGATCGACCAGGGGCACCAGGCGATAGCCGACCTCCAGCCCGAGCTGGTCGACCGCCTGGACGTCCTGCCAGCCGATCTCGACCGGCTCTTCCGGTGCGGGCGGCGCCTCCGCCACGGCCGCGGCGGCCGCCGCTTCCGCCTTGCCGCGCTGATCGATGACATAGCCGATCGCGGCCAGCACCGCCGCCATCAGCAGGAAGGCCACGTGCGGCATACCGGGGATCAGGCCGAGCACGGCCAGGATGCCGGCGGACAGGAAAATCGCCTGGGGCTTGCCGAACACCTGGGACAGCATCTGCTGATTCAGGTCCTGCTCGGTCGAGACGCGCGACACCACGATGCCGGCGGCGGTGGAGATGATCAGGGCCGGCACCTGGGCGACCAGGCCGTCGCCGATGGTGAGCAGAGTATAGTTGTTGGCCGCGGTGGCCAGGCTCAAATCGTGCTGGATCACGCCGATCAGAAGACCGCCGATGATGTTGATCAGCATGATGATGATGCCGGCGATGGCGTCGCCGCGCACGAACTTCGAGGCACCGTCCATCGAACCGTAGAAGTCGGCCTCCTGGGCCACCTGGGCCCGGCGCCGGCGCGCCTCGTCCTCCCCGATCAGGCCGGCATTGAGGTCGGCGTCGATCGCCATCTGTTTGCCCGGCATGGCGTCCAAAGTGAAGCGGGCCGCCACCTCGGCGATGCGGCCGGCGCCCTTGGTGATCACCACGAAGTTGATCAGCACCAGGATCACGAACACCACCAGGCCGACCGCGTAATTGCCGCCGACCAGGAAGTGGCCGAAGGCCTCGATCACCTTGCCCGCCGCATCCGGTCCGGTATGGCCTTCGAGCAGCACGATCCGGGTCGAGGCCACGTTCAGCGACAGCCGCAGCAGCGTGGTCATCAACAGCACGGTGGGGAAGATCGAGAACTCCAGCGGCTTCAGGGTATAGAGCGCGATCAGGAGCACGATCATCGACAAGGCGATGTTGAAGGTGAACAGCATGTCGAGCATGAAGGTCGGCAGCGGCAGGATCATCATCGCCAGGATGAGGATCACCAGCACCGGCGCCGCCAGGCGCTGCCATTGCAAACCGGTCATCGTCGCCGCCGCCACTTACGCCGCCGCCCCCGGATCCATGTCCGCCGGCACCTGCCAATCGTTCGGCAAGGGCGGCGCCAGCTTGGCCTGCTTCAACTGATAGACATAGGCCAGCACCTGGGCCACCGCGCTGAACAGGGTGCCCGGGATGGTGTCGCCGATCTCGACATGACGGTGCAGGGCGCGCGCCAGGGGCGGCGCCTCGACGATCGGTACGCCGTGCTCGCGCGCAATCTCCTTGATCCGTTCGGCCACCAGCTGGCTGCCCTTGGCCACCACCTGCGGCGCACTCATGCGCTTCTCGTCGTATTTCAGGGCGACGGCGAAGTGCATCGGGTTGGTCACCACCACCTCGGCCTTGGGCACCGCCGCCATCATCCGGCGCCGCGCCATTTCGCGCTGCAGGTGGCGGATACGGGCGCGGATCTGCGGATCGCCCTCGCTCTGTTTGGTTTCCTGCTTGACCTCCTCCTTGCTCATGCGCAGGTTCTTGAAGTAATGCCAGAGCTGGAAGGGCACGTCGATCACGGCGATCAGGGCGAAGGCGCCGGCCGCCGCGAGCACGGTCATCAGGATGATCGAGGCGAAATGCTCGATGCCCAGGGTCAGGGGTTCCGCCACCAGGTTGAGCAGGGCGTCGCGCTGTGTCCACAACACCCAGGCCGACACCCCGGCGATCAGGGCGCTCTTGAGCACGGCCTTGACCAGCTCGATCGCCGCCTGGACCGAGAACATGCGGCCCAGACCCTGGATCGGGTCGAGCCGTTCGAACTTGGGTGTCAGCGCCTTGGTCGTGAAATTCCAGCCCGAGATCAGGAGATTCGCCCCGACCGTGACCACGATCAGGGCCACGCCGAATGGCAGGAAGGTGAGCAGAACGTCCCGGGTCGCGCCCAGCAGCAGCAACCACATATAGGCCGGATCGGTCGCCGCATCGCGCCCGAAGCTGAAGACTTCGAGCATCATGTCCCGCATACCCTGATAGAAATAGCCGCCCATCAAAGCAATGATCAAGGTGCTGGTCATCAGGATGGCGAAGGTGCCCAGTTCCCGGGAATGGGGAACGTTGCCCTCCTCGCGTGCCTGCTCGATCTTTCTGCCTGACGCAGGCTCGGTTTTTTCGAGATCGCTGTCTTCCGCCATCCTCTTGGCCCGTCAACGCGCGGGGGCAAGGTTGTAAAAATAATGCCGCGAGTTTAGCACGGCCCCACCCCTGTCCGGCGACAAAAAACAAACGGCCGGGGCTTGTGCCCCGGCCGTTTTCAGGTGAGCAAACACTCGCTCAGTGGGCCTGCACGCCGGGCCCGAAATAACGGTAGCCCAGACGCAGCTGACGGCTGTACTCGAAACGCTTGCGCCCCACCTCGTCGGTGAAGGCATCGGCAATCGTGGCATAGGCGCGCGCCGCCCACTCGGCATCCAGCAGCAGATCGGCCACGCCCTCGGCCCAGCGCAGCTTGTCGTTGGCCGAGCTGAGCTTGGCACCGCAGGCATCCATCAGACTGGCGATCTCGGCATTGGCCATGCCATCGGTCTTCAAGCGGCCGGCCAACTGCACACAGGCCTCGCCGCTGGCGCAGGCGACCACGGCCTTCTCGAACTGGGCCTTGGCATTGGCATCATCGCCCAGGTCACGGTAGAGCTTGCCGATGTAAGCCAGGGCAAAGTGATCCTTGGCCCGCTTGGCCGCCTCGGCCAACAGCTGGGTGGCCCAGGCCGCGTCGTTCAGGGCGTCGCGCACGGTTTCCGCCAGCTTGGTGTAGTCGTAGGGATTGTCGCCGGCCTGGCCCGCGCGCGCCGTCAGGTATTCCCTGGCCTTGACGCGGCCGAACTCGGCATCCTTCAGCTCGCGCGCCGCGGTCAGCACCACTTCGCGGAACCAGACGAAATCGGTCGCCGTGGCGATGCTTTCGTCCAGCAGCTTGCCCAGCCAGGCCTTGTCGCCCAGGCGGTCGACCGCCAAGATCAGCGGCTTGAACCGGCTGAAATGGAAGCCGGATTCGCGCAACATGGCCTCGGCGCTGCTCAGCAGCTTGGCGGCATAGGCCTTGTCCTGCAGCTCGGCCACCACCCGGTCGGCCAGGGCGATGAACTGCTTGACCGTAGTGGCCTTGGCCTCCTCATTCTGGATCTCGACATACTTGGCCTGATTGGCCTCGCGCTTGGCCAGGCGTTCCTTGAGCCGGGCCACCCGGGCGGCATCGCTGGCAGCGTAGCGCTCGGCCGCTTCGACCACCTTGCGCATCTCGTCCAGGTTGGCGATGGCATCCTCGGCCCGGCCCAACAGGGCCAGGGCGCCCGCCTCATCGCCGATGGCCGCGCTGATGGCGACCAACTCGAGAAACTCGGGGGTGGCCGTGGCGATTTCGGCGCCCTTGGCCAGCACCGCCTTGGTGAAGGCCGGATTGTCCTTGGCCGCGGCCAGCACCTGCTTGAGCGCGATGAAGTCCTTGGCCGATTCCAGCGCCTTGTCATAGAGCGCCGCGGCGGCCGAGGTGTCGATCTCGCTCAGCACGCCGGACAGCGAAATCAGATCGGAGGCGCCGCTGTATTTGGCCGCACCCTCCTGGATCACCGCCGCCGCCTTGACCTTGTCACCCAGATCCTGGGCGATGCTCCTGGCCAGACGGGCAAAATCGGCCGCGCGACCGGCCTTGGCCTTGATCTTCTCGTAAACCTCGCTCAGCAGGCCGCTTGCCGCCTCCTTGATTTCGCCGCCGACCAGCTTGGCCAGCCCATAGAGCTCCTCGGTCGAGGAGATCTCCTTGAGGGCCCCGGTCAGGGCCTTGACGGCGCCGGCGGCATCCCCCGTCACCAGCAGCAGGCCCACACCGACGGCCACCTTTTCGTCGCCGCTCATGGCGAAGTCCTGCGCCTGTTGCAGCATGGCCTGGGCCTGGCCGGCATCACCCAGCGCCTGGTAGCCCATGGCCAGGGCGACGAAGTCCTTGGTGAACATGGCGCTGCCGGCGGTGTCGTCGAGAAAGGCCTTGGCACCGGCATCGCCCTTGAACTCGGGGCGGGAGAACAGTTCCTTGGCATAGGCCGGGTCGGCCGGTTCATCCAGGGCCTCGCGCGCGAGGGCGTACAGGTCTGCCGCACTTTTGCAGGCGGCAACGCGGGATTCGAGGGTTTCTCGGGTAGCCATGACGATCTCCTGATTCCGAAAACAGCAAAAACGTTACTTTACCGGGCGCGGGGCATTCCCGCCTGCTGGCTTTATTTATCGCCGGATAAAAATGTCTGAATAATTGCCCGCTCACAGTACATAGCGCGCCAGATCCTCGCTCGCCGCCAGCCCCTCGAGGCGTGCATCGACATAGGCCGCGTCGATGGTGATCGTCTCGCCGGCGCGCCGGTCGGCCTCGAACGACAGATCGTCGAGCAGGCGCTCGACCACGGTGTAGAGCCGGCGGGCGCCGATGTTCTCGGTGCGCTCGTTCACCTGCCAGGCGATCTCGGCCAGGCGGCGGATCGCATCGGGGGTGAATTCCAGGGTCACCCCCTCGGTCGCCAGCAGGGCGGCGTACTGCCGGGTCAGGCAGGCGTCGGTCCGGGTCAGGATGTGCTCGAAGTCGGTCACCGTCAGGCTTTGCAACTCGACCCGGATCGGGAAGCGGCCCTGCAACTCGGGGATCAGGTCCGAGGGCTTGGCCAGGTGGAAGGCGCCGCTGGCGATGAACAGGATGTGGTCGGTCTTGACCATGCCGTACTTGGTCGACACCGTCGCCCCCTCGACCAGGGGCAACAGGTCGCGCTGCACCCCCTGGCGCGAGACGTCGACGCCGTGGGCCTCGGTGCGGCTGGCGATCTTGTCGATCTCGTCCAGAAAGACGATGCCGTTCTGCTCGACATTGCGCAGGGCCTCCAGCTTGATCTCCTCCTCGTTCACCAGCTTGAGGGCCTCCTCGTCGGCCAGCTGCTGCATGGCCTCCCTGATCTTGAGCTTGCGCCGCTGGGTGCGGTGACCGCCCAGGTTCTGGAACATGCCCTGCAACTGCGCGGCCAGCTCCTCCATGCCGGGCGGGGTCATGATCTCCATGCGCGGGCTGACGGCGGCGAGATCGAGTTCGATCTCCTTGTCGTCGAGCTGGCCCTCGCGCAGCATCTTGCGGAATTTCTGCCGGGTGCCCGAATCCTCGTGCGCCGGCTCGGCGCCGTAGGCCTGGCGCGCCGGCGGCAGCAGGGCGTCGAGGATGCGCTCCTCGGCCGCCTCCTCGGCGCGCAGGCGCACCCGGCGCGTCGCCTCCTCGCGCGTCTGCTTGACCGCGATCTCGGTCAGGTCGCGGATGATGCTGTCGACATCCTTGCCGACATAACCCACCTCGGTGAACTTGGTCGCCTCCACCTTGATGAAGGGCGCATGGGCCAGCTTGGCCAGGCGCCGGGCGATCTCGGTCTTGCCCACGCCGGTGGGGCCGATCATCAAAATGTTCTTGGGCGTGATCTCCTGGCGCAGGCTGCCCGTCACCTGCATGCGGCGCCAGCGGTTGCGCAGGGCGATGGCGCAGGCGCGCTTGGCCTCGGCCTGGCCGATGATGAATTTGTCGAGTTCGTGAACAATCTCTTGGGGGGTCATCTGGGTCATAACAGCCTCTTCAATCCGTCATTCCCGCAAAAGCGGGGATCCAGCCGTTTTGAAAGACTGGGTTCCCGCTTGCACGGGAACGACGACACAGGGTTGCCCCCTCCCCGCGCGCGGGGAGGGTTGGGGTGGGGAGAATCCCCC
>DDKN01000052.1:529-5419 GCA_002339725.1 Thiobacillus sp. UBA2597 | reverse complement strand
CTCCCCCACAAGTGGGGGAGGAGAACTTCGTGACCTCTCCCACAAGCGGGGAGGAGGAAAACTTCGTGGCCCCCCCTCACTTGTGGGGGAGGAGTACTTCGTGGCCTCCCTCACAAGCGAAGGAGGCGAACTTCGCACCTACACCCTTGACGGGGGAGCACTGCAGGCCATCCGGCGCATGCCACAGGGCCGAACGGCGCTATAATCCGGCCATTCCGAAAGGGTTGATCAAAGCAAAATTCTAGCACCCACACGCCGGTCCATGAGCCACCACGAAGCCACCCACCGCTGGATCGTCACGCCGCAAACCGCGCGTTTCACCGAACCGCTCGTGCTGCAATCGGGCGCGGTGCTCAACGGTTACGACCTGGTTTACGAGACCTACGGCCGGCTCAATGCCAGCCGCACCAATGCGGTGTTGATCTGCCACGCCCTGTCCGGCAACCATCATGTCGCCGGCTACCACAGCGAGCACGACAAGAAGCCCGGCTGGTGGGACAACATGGTCGGCCCGGGCAAGCCGATCGACACTGAGCGTTTCTTCGTCATCGGCGTCAACAACCTGGGCGGCTGCCACGGCAGCACCGGCCCTTCCTCCATCAACCCCAACACCGGCAAGCCCTTCGGCGCCGACTTCCCGGTGGTGACGGTGGAAGACTGGGTCACCGCCCAGGCCCGCCTGGCCGAGCACCTGAACATCGAGCGCTTCGCCGCCGTGGTCGGCGGCAGCCTGGGCGGCATGCAGGCTCTGCAATGGAGCATCCAGTACCCCGACTGGCTCGACCACTGCCTGGTCATCGCCGCCGCGCCCAAGCTCACCGCCCAGAACATCGCCTTCAACGACGTGGCGCGCCAGGCCATCCTGACCGACCCCGACTTCAACGGCGGCCATTACTACGGCGGCCCGGGCCCCAAGCGCGGCCTGCGCCTGGCCCGCATGCTCGGCCACATCACCTACCTGTCGGACGACGTCATGGGCAGCAAGTTCGGCCGCGCGCTGAAGAGCGGCAGCTACCAGTTCGGCTATGACGTCGAGTTCGAGATCGAGTCCTACCTGCGCTACCAGGGCGACAAATTCGCCGAGAGCTTCGACGCCAACACCTATCTTTTGATGACCAAGGCGCTCGACTATTTCGATCCGGCGCAGGACCTCGAAGGCGGCCTGGCCGAGGCCCTGCGCCCGGCCCGCGCCGACTTCCTGGTGGTCTCCTTCACCACCGACTGGCGCTTCGCGCCCGAGCGCTCGCGCGAGATCGTCGAGGCTCTGCTCTCGAACAAGCGCAACGTCAGTTACGCCGAGATCACCCACGGCCACGGCCATGACGCCTTCCTCATGGTCGACCCCTACTACCACGGCGTGGTGCGGGCCTATATGGAGAAGATCGAGCCATGAACGGCATCGCCAGGAAAGACTTCGATCTCATCTGCCAGTGGGTCAAACCCGGCAGCCGCGTGCTCGACCTGGGCTGCGGCGACGGCGAGCTGCTGCGCGAACTCATGGACACCCGCCAGGTCACCGGCTACGGCGTCGAGATCGACGACGCCAGCATCCTGGCCTGCGTGAAGAAGGGCATCAACGTCATCCAGGGCGACCTGGAACAGGGCCTGTCCGGCTTCGAGAACGATTCCTTCGACTACGTCATCCTCTCCCGCACCCTGCAAACCATGCGCCACACCGAAGGCATCCTGAAAGAGATGCTGCGCGTGGGGCGCCAGGGCATCGTCACCTTCCCCAACTTCGGCTACTGGAAAAACCGGGTCCAGGTGCTGCAGGGCCGCATGCCGCGCTCGGCCGACATGCCCTACCAGTGGTACGACACCCCCAACATCCACCTGTGCACGGTGCGCGACTTCGAAGACCTCTGCGCCCAGCACGACTTCGACATCCTGGAGCGGGTGGTGCTCACCCAGGGCAAGCCGGTCACCCTGCTGCCGAATCTTCTGGGCAGCCTCGCCGTCTTCCGCTTCGAACACCGCCGCTGAACATGGACCCCAGCCGCTTCGGCCCCCTGCCCGACTGGGCCGCGTGGCTGGCCCAGGATGCCGACGGCACCTGGTGGGCCTTCGAGGCCGAACCTAACCAGCATGATCGGGGGTGGTATGAAAATGAAGTTGGGCGCTACAAGTTAGTAGGCAAGGAAGCGCCGAACTCGGATTGGACTAACGCTATCCTCCGGGTGAGACGCTAACCTAAGCGCCCAACTTCATTTCGGTGCAGGCTAACATCGGCGCAGCCGATGTTAAGTGAGCGACAGCGAACGGCCGGAACCAAAATGAGCGTGAACCACTGAGGCAACGAGAATGCACCCAATCCTGACTGGCAGAGTGCACTCATTCGCATCAAGTAGCTTCCCCCACCTCATTTCGGCGTAGGCTTTTATGCCCTCTAGGGTAAATGCCGGCGAAGCCGGTGTTAAGCTCGCAAAGCAGCGGCCGAAGCCAAAATGAAGTAGGCCGCTACCAATTCATTGCCAAGGAAGCGCCGAACCCGGATCGGTCCAACGCCATCCTCCGGGTGAACCGCTAATCAAAGCGGCCACTTCGTTCCGGCGCAGGCTAACGTGAAACCGCACCGCGCCAAGTCATTTCCCCGCACACTGCAACTTCGGCCGCAGATAGGGCCACACCGCATCCAGCATCGCCGCCTGCGCCTTCTCGTTGGGGTGGATGCCGTCGGCCTGCATCATGCCGGGTTTGACCGCCACCTGGCAGACGAAGCAGGGCACGTGGGTGACCTTTTCGGCGCGCGCCAGCTCGACATAAAGCCGACTCACCGCCTGGGCATAGGGTTTGCCGTAGTTGGGCAGCACCGGCGGTTCGAGCAGGACCACCCAGGCGCCGGCCGCCTTGGCCTGGCGGATCAGGGCGGCGAGGTTTTGCCGCAGCACCGGCAGCGGCGTGCCGCGCAGGCTGTCGTTGCCGCCCAGCTCGATCAGCACGCCTTGCGGGCGCTGGCGTTCCAGCGCCGGGCCCAGGCGCTGCAGGCCGTTGTAGGTGGTGTCGCCGCTGACGCTGGCGTTGACCACACGCCACTGCGGCGCGGCCTGTTGCAGGCGCGCGGCGAGCCGATCGACCCAGCCCTGGCCGGGGGCAAGGCCGAAGCCGGAACTCAGGCTGTCGCCGAGGATCAATAAAGTGCATTGCCCGCCAGCCGCCGCCCAACCGGGCAGCCAGAGCAGCAACAACCACAAGAAGCGATAATTCATACCTTCACCTTGATCCTGTCCACACCATGACGCTGCCCGCCAGTCCCCAGTTCCCCATTCAATCGCCGTTGGCATCACCTTCGCCCCCTCTCCCGCAAGCGGGGGAGGGTTGGGGAGGGGGAGCCGTGGTCGCCGCCCACGCCTTGTCGCAGCGGGTGCCCAGCGCCGACGGCCAGCTCACCATCCTGAGCGATGTCGAGCTGGCCGTCCAGGCGGGCGAAAGCCTGGCCATCACCGGTGCCTCGGGCTCGGGCAAATCGACCCTGCTCGGCCTCCTGGCCGGGCTGGATCAGCCCAGCGCGGGCGGGGTTCATCTGCTGGGCCGGCGTCTAAACGACCTAGACGAGGACGCCCGCGCCCGCCTGCGCGCCGGCCGGGTCGGCTTCGTGTTCCAGTCGTTCCAGTTGCTGCCGGCGCTCAGCGCCCTGGAGAACATCCTCTTGCCGCTGGAGCTGGCCGGGCGCCAGGATGCCCGCGAGAGGGCCGGCCACTGGCTGGCCCGGGTGGACCTGGCCGAGCGTGCGCGCCACACGCCGCGCCAGCTCTCGGGTGGCGAGCAGCAGCGGGTGGCCCTGGCGCGCGCCTTCGCCACCGACCCCGAGATCGTGTTCGCCGACGAGCCCACCGGCAACCTGGACGCCGACACCGGGGCGCGCATCATCGACCTGTTGTTCGAGCTCAACGCCTCGGCCCGCACCACCCTGATCCTGGTGACCCACGACGAGGCCCTGGCCTCGCGCTGCCAACGCCGGCTGCACCTGGTTGCCGGGCACATCGCCCAAGCGGCTGCGGCATGAAACTTTTGCGGCTGGCCCTGTGGCTGCTGCGGCGCGAGCGCGCCAGCGGCGAATGGCGCGTGTTGCTGCTGGCGCTGGTGATCGGCGTGGGCAGCGTGTCCACCACCGGCTTTCTCGGCGACCGGCTCAAGCGCGCCATGAACGAGGAAGGTGCCCGCTTTCTCGGCGCCGACCTTTTGGTGACCAGCCCGCGTCCCATCGAGACCTGGCCGGCGCACGCCCTGCAGCGCAGCGAGGCGCTGGAATTCGCCAGCATGGTGAGCCGGGGCGACGCCTTCCAGCTCGCCAGCCTGCGCGCGGTGGATGCGGCCTACCCGGCGCGCGGCGCGGTGCAGATCGCCGAGCGGCCGTTTGCCCCCGGCCGGGCCAGCCGGGCCCTGCCGCCGCCCGGCGCGGTGTATGTCGGCCAGGAGCTGCTGCCCCTGCTCGGGGTGCAGGTGGGCGAGCGCGTGCAGATCGGCACGGCCAGCTTCCGCATCGCCGGCGTGGTGGTGGAAGAGCCGGGCCAGTTGGGCGGCGTGTTCGGCATGGCGCCGCGGGTGTTTATGCGCGCCGACGAGGTGGCGCAGACCCGGGTGTTGCTGCCGGGCAGCCGGGTGACCTACCTCTACCAGTTTGCCGGCGCAGCTGCGCCGCTGGCCGCGTTCAGCGCCGAATTGAAACCGCGGCTCGACCGCAGCCAGCGCCTGATCGGCGCGCGCGAGGGGGTGGAGACCCTGCGCGGCGCCTTTGCCAATGCCGAGCGCTACCTTCAGCTCACCGCCCTGATCAGCCTGCTGCTGTCGGTGGCGGCCATCGCCCTCGCCGCCCATCGCCATGCCCTGCGCCATTACGACCAGGCCGCGCTGCTGCGCTGCCTGGGCGCCAGCCGCGCCGAGCTGCGCACG
>DDKN01000052.1:0-211 GCA_002339725.1 Thiobacillus sp. UBA2597 | reverse complement strand
CCAGCCGCGCCGAGCTGCGCACGCTCTACCTCGCCCAACTGGCGACGCTTGGCCTGATCGGCAGCCTGCTCGGCGTGGCGCTGGGTGCCGTGTTGCAGGCCAGCCTGGCGCACCTGCTGCTGCCTGCCGCGGTGGCGCGCCTGCCCGGGCTCGGCTTGATGCCGGTGCTGGCGGGGGTGGCGAGCGGGCTGCTGGCCCTGGCCGGGGCCAG
>DDKN01000021.1 GCA_002339725.1 Thiobacillus sp. UBA2597 | reverse complement strand
TTCCGACGCCCGCTCGATCGACACCTCGAAGTTCAAGGGCTTCGAGGACAAGATCGCCATCGCCGGTTCCTACTGGCCGCCCGCCTACGTGCTGATGGACGGCTTCACCCTGGAGCCGAAGAAGATCGTCTCCACCCGGGGCTATACCTACGATGAGCAGGAGTTCCACCCCGAGCCGCGCGTGGCCTCCATCGTGTCCTCGCACATCAAGCCCGAGTTCGTGGTCAACGTGAAGGAGACCGGCAAGATCCTGCTGGTGAACTACTCCGATTTGAAGAACCTGAAGACCACCGAGATCGAGGCCGAGCGCTTCCTGCACGACGGCGGTTGGGACTCGTCCAAGCGCTACTTCCTGGTCGCGGCCAACATGCGCGACACGGTGTCGGTGGTGGACACCAAGGAAGGCAAGCTCGCCGCCAACGTCAAGGTCGGCAACAAGCCGCACCCGGGCCGCGGTGCCAACTGGAACGACGTGAAGTATGGTCCGGTCTGGGCCACCGGCCACCTGGGCGACGACTCCATCGCCGTGATCGGCACCGACCCGGCCAAGCACCCCCAGTATGCCTGGAAGGTGGTGCGCACCCTGAAGAACCACGGCAACGGGTCCCTCTTCATCAAGACCCATCCCAAGTCGAGCAACCTCTGGGTCGATGCCGCCCTGAGTCCGGATGCCGAGTTGCGTCAGTCGATCTCCGTGTTCGACCTGAAGAACCTGGACAAGCCGGCGCAGGTGATCAACATCGCCAAGCTGGCGGGCATCAAGGAGGGCCGGGTCACCCACCCCGAGTACAATAAGGCGGGTGACGAGGTCTGGTTCTCGGTCTGGGGGCCGAAGAACGGCGAATCGGCCCTGGTGGTGATGGACGACAAGACGCGCCAGCTGAAGGCCGTGATCAAGGACAAGCGCCTGGTCACCCCCACCGGCAAGTTCAACGTCTATAACACCGTGCACGACATCTATTGATGTCCGGCCTGCCCGGCCGCCGCAGGCGGCCGGGCGGTTGCCGCAGCGCCTCGCCCGACCGGGGCCTTGCGGCAACCTGACCGAATGGATTCTGAAATGCCCGGCGCTTCGCAGTCATTGGTCTTTACGCTGACGCTGATGCTGGCCGCCACCCCAGTCGGCGCCACCGGGCCGCAGCCTTCCCCCGAGCGCCAAAAGGAACTGGTCCATTTCGTGCGCCAGGAATGCGGTTTCTGTCATGGCCTCAAACTCACCGGCGGCCTGGGCACGCCGCTGACCCCCGATGCCCTGCGGGATAAGGATTTCGACGGCCTGGTCGGCACCATCCTCACCGGTCGGCCGGGTACGGCGATGCCGGGCTGGCAACCCTACCTCACCGAGAGCGAGGCGCGCTGGATCGTCCGCAACTTGCAGAAAGGGTTTCCGCAATGATCCATCGTCTGCTGCTGGTATGCAGCCTGCTGTTAATCTTGTCGGCCGGTTGGGCGCAGGCCGGCGAATTGCGCGGCACCGGCGATCTGGGCATTGCCGTGGAGCGGGCGCGCGGCTCGCTGCAATGGCTCGACACCACGCGCCAGGTCGTGCTCGGCCGCATCGAAGGCCTGGGCGATCTTTCGCACGCCTCCGCGGTGTTCTCGCGCGATGCCCGTTATGCCTACGTCTTCGGTCGCGACGGCGGCCTGACCAAGGTCGATCTGCTCACCGGCAAGATCGTCAAGCGCATCATCCAGTCCGGCAATTCGATCGGCGGCGCCATCTCCCAGGATGGCCGCTTCATCGCCGCGGCCAACTACACGCCGGGCGGGGTCAAGATCTTCGACGCCGAGAACCTGGAGCTGGTGGTCGACATCCCCGCCTGGTCCGAAGACCTGAAGGGCCTGTCCCGCGTGGTCGGCCTGGAGGATGCGGCGGACAACCGCTTCGTCTTCAGCCTGTTCGATGCCGGCGAGATCTGGATCGCCGATCTTTCGGACAACCCGAAACAGCCGAAGCTGACCAAGTTCAAGAACATCGGGCGCGAGCCCTACGACGCCCTGGTCACGCCCGACGCCCGCTGGTACGTCGCCGGGCTGTTCGGCGAGGACGGCATCGCCGTGCTCGATTTGTGGAACCCCGGGAAGGGCGTGCGCCGCGCCTTGCCCGACTACGGCCGCGGCCAGGAGAAACTGCCGGTGTACAAGATGCCGCACCTGGAGACCTGGGCGGTGTCGGGCAACCTGGCCTTCATCCCCGGCGTCGGCCGGCACGAGGTGGTCATCGTCGACATCGAGACCTGGCAGAAGGTGGGCAGCATCCCGGTCGCCGGTCAGCCGGTCTTCGTCATGGCCCGGCCCGACGGGCGCCAGCTCTGGGTCAACTTCGCCTTCCCGCACTACGACACTGTGCAGGTGATCGACGTGCCCAGCCGGCGGATCGTGCACACCCTGCAGCCGGGCAAGGCCGTGCTGCACATGGAATTCACCCCGCGCGGCGAGGCGGTCTGGCTTTCGGTGCGCGACGCCAACCGGCTCGAGGTCTACGACACCCGCAGCTTCAGGAAGCTGAAGGAACTGCCGGCCGATGCCCCGAGCGGCATCTTCTTCACCTCACGTGCCCACCGGTTCGGACTATGAGCGCACTGACCGATCTCGAATTCCATCTGCTCAACGACTGGCAACGCGACTTCCCGCTGGTATCCAGGCCCTTCGCCGAACTGGCGCGCCGGCTCGATGCCTCCGAGGCGCAGGTGATTGCCAGCCTGAGCGAGCTCAAGGCGCGCGGCCATCTCTCCCGCATCGGCGCCGTTTTCCGGCCGCATGTCCTGGGCTGGAGCACCCTGGCCACGCTGGCGGCACCGCCGGAAGCGCTGGAGCGGGTGGCCCAGCTGATCTGCGATTTTCCCGAGGTCAATCACAATTACGAGCGCGAGCATGCCTACAACCTCTGGTTCGTGGTCACCGCGCCCAGCCGCGAGCGGGTGAGCGCCGTGTTGGCCGAGATCCAGCGCCAAACCGGGCTCAAGCCCCTGGACCTGCCCATGCTGGAGGACTACCACATCGACCTCGGCTTCGATCTCTCGGGCGCCGTCAGCCCGCACTTGGCCAGCGCACGCCCAACACAGGACCTCGAAGCGCTGCGCCATGCGGTCGAGCCGGTCGACTATTGCCTGGCCGCGGCGCTGGAGCCGGGCCTGCCCCTGATCGCCCGGCCCTACGAGCGGATCGCCGCCGGCTGCGGCCTGAGCGAGGGCGCCCTGCTCAAGCGCATCGGTGAGTTGCAGGCACTCGGCATCATGCGCCGCTTCGGCGTGGTGGTCCGGCATCAGGAGCTGGGCTACCGGGCCAATGCCATGGTGGTGTGGGATGTGCCCGATGCCGAGGTGGCAGAGGTTGGCCGCCGCCTGGGCGCGGAGGCCTCGGTTACTTTGTGCTACCGCCGGCCGCGCCGCCTGCCCGACTGGCCCTACAACCTCTTCTCCATGGTCCACGGCCGCGATCGCGCCTCGGTGCTCGATGCCCTGGCCCAGATGCGTCAGCGGCTCGGCCTGGAGGCCGTGCGGCACCAGCCCTTGTTCTCCCTGCGCCGGTTCAAGCAGTGCGGCGCCCATTACGCCAGCCTGGCCCAGGCCCGGGCGGCATGAAGATATTGCCTAGATGAACCTTCCGGCTAGATGACTGCCGAAAAAATCCCCACCCCGACCCTCCCCATAAATGGGGAGGGAGACAACCCCCTCCCCCGCGAGCGGGGGAGGCTGGGAGGGGGCGTTGTTGGCGCCGTGGACGAAACCGATCGCCGCATCCTCAACGCCCTGCAGGGCGGCTTCCCGGTCTGCGAGCGGCCGTTCCAGAAGGCAGCCGAGACGCTCGGCCTCGACGAACAAAGCCTGATCGAGCGCATCGAGCGCCTGCTGGCGCAGAAGGTGCTCAGCCGTTTCGGCCCCCTCTACAACGCCGACCGCATGGGCGGGCGCAACGTGCTGGCCGCCATGGCCGTGCCCGAGGAGCGCTATGAAGCGGTGGCCGAGGCGGTCAACGCCCTGCCCGAGATCGCCCACAACTACCGGCGCGAACATGCGCTCAACATGTGGTTCGTCGCCGCCTCCGACAGCGCGGAAAGCCTGGAGGCGGCCTTTCGCCGCATCGAGCAGGCGACCGGCCTGCCGGTCTATCGCTTCCCCAAGGAACGCGAGTTCTTCGTCGAACTGAAATTGACGGTATGAACGCGCCCGAATCCGGCCTGATCCTGGATGCGGTGGACCGGCGGATCGTCCGGGCCACCCAGGCCGGCCTGCCGCTGACGCCACGGCCCTACCATGCCGTGGCCGAGCAGTTGGGCCTGTCGGCCGAGGAGGTGATGGCCCGGATCGAGCGCATGCAGGCGGCCGGCATCATCCGCCGCATCGGCCTGGTGCCCAACCACTACGCCCTGGGCTACAGCGCCAACGGCATGAGCGTGTGGGACGTGGCCGACGACCGGGCTGGGATTTTGGGTGAGCAGGTCGGGCAATTGCCCTTCGTCAGCCATTGCTATCTGCGGCCGCGCCATCTGCCGCTCTGGCCCTACAATCTCTTCGCCATGCTGCACGGCCGCAGCCGGCAGGAGGTGGCGGCCCAGGTGGCCGCGATCGCCGCCCTGCTCGGCGAGGCCTGCCAGGGTCACGATGTGCTCTACAGCAGCCGCATCCTGAAAAAGACCGGCCTGCGCCTGACCGATTGAGCGATCTTTGACGGGCGTCATGGTGCAGTCCATTCGGTCGGCGCAATCTAAACTTCACTGAGTTCGCGCGGCCACTCGGCTGCCGGGAGAATCGCATGTTCCGCGTCACCCAGTTCATGCAGGAGATCCTCGATCCCAAGCCTATTGGCCCTAAGCGCAACCCGCCCGGCCCGGTGGTGATCTGGAACCTGATCCGGCGCTGCAACCTCACCTGTCTGCACTGCTATTCGATCTCGGCCGACAAGGACTTCCCGGGCGAGTTGAACACGGACGAAGTTTTCCGGGTGATGGACGACCTCAAGGCCTTCGGCGTGCCGGTGCTCATCCTGTCCGGGGGCGAGCCCCTGTTGCGGCCGGACATCTTCGACATCGCCCACCGGGCCAAGGCCATGGGCTTCTACGTCGGCCTGTCCAGCAACGGCACCCTGATCGACGCGACCAATGTCGACAGGATCGCCGCGGTCGGCTTCGACTACGTCGGCGTCAGCCTGGACGGCCTGCAGGAAACCCACGACAAATTCCGCCGCAAGCCGGGCGGCTTCGAGGCGGCGCTCGCCGGCATCCGCCTCTGCCGCGACGCCGGCGCCAAGGTCGGCCTGCGCTTCACCCTGACCCAGGACAACGCGCACGACCTGCCGGGCCTGCTCGATCTGATGGAGGCTGAACAGATCGACAAGTTCTACCTGTCGCACCTCAACTACGCCGGCCGCGGCAACCGCAACCGCAGGCACGACGCCCATTTCCGCACCACCCGCCAGGCCATGGACCTGATCTTCGATCGCTGCTGGCGCCATGTCCGCGCCGGCCGGCCGCTGGAGTTCGTCACCGGCAACAACGATGCCGACGGCCCCTACCTCCTGGCCTGGGCGCAGGAATACTTCCCCGAGCGGGCCGAACACATCCGGCAGAAGCTTTTGCAATGGGGCGGCAATTCCTCGGGCGTGAACGTCGCCAACATCGACAACCTGGGCAACGTCCATCCGGACACCATGTGGTGGAACTATTGCCTGGGCAACGTGCGCGAGCGGCCCTTCTCCCAGATCTGGCAGGATGTATCTGACCCGCTCATGGCCGGCTTGAAGCAGAGCCCGCGCCCGGTCAAGGGGCGCTGCGCCCAGTGCCGGCACCTGGCGATCTGCAACGGCAACACCCGGGTGCGCGCCTGGCAGACCACGGAAGACTTCTGGGCCGAAGACCCCGGCTGCTATCTCACCGACGCGGAGATCGGGCTTCCGGGATCAGAGGCCAGGAATCAGGGATCAGAGGTTGTGGTCACATCTTGATAAGAATCCAAACGATGAAACCCCTCACCCTGCTTGCACTGCTCGGCCTCCTGGCCGGCAGTGCTCATTCCGCCCTGGGCGCCCCCAACCCTGAGAAGCTCTACGAAACCTGGTGTCAGGGCTGCCACGGCGCGCACCGTCTGGGCGGCACCGGGCCGGTGCTGCTGCCGGAAAGCCTGTCCCGCCTGAAGAAGGCCGACGCCTTCAAGGCCATCGCCGACGGCCTGCCGGCGACCCAGATGCCGGGTTTCAAATCGGCACTGAGCGCGGCCGAGATCCAGGCCCTGGCCGACTGGATCTACACCGAGCCCGCGGTGAAGCCGAAGTGGGAGGCGCAGGACATCGAGGCCAGCCGCATCGTCCACCAGGCGGCCCTGGATCTGCCGGCCAGGCCGGTATTCAAGGCTGATCCCACCAACGTCACCCTGGTGGTCGAGCACGGCGACAATTCCATCACCGTGCTCGACGGCGACAGGATGGAGCCGATCACCCGCTTCGCCACCCGCTATGCCCTGCACGGCGGGCCGAAGTTCAGCCAGGACGGCCGCTTCGTCTTCTGGTCCACGCGCGACGGCTGGGTGACCAAGTTCGATCTGTGGAACCTCAAGGTGGTGGCCGAGGTGCGCGCCGGCATCAACACCCGCAACCTTGCCGTGTCGTCCGATGCCCGTTATGTGATGGTGGCCAACTATCTGCCGCACAGCCTGGTTGCCCTCGATGCGCGCGACCTCTCGCTCATCAAGGTCATCCCGGTGGTCGGTAGGAACGGCAGGACCTCGCGCGTCTCCGCGGTCTACGACGCCCGGCCGAGGAACAGCTTCATCGCCGCCCTGAAGGACATCCCTGAAGTGTGGGAGATCCCCTACGACGGGCGCCCGGTCTACAAAGGCCTGGTGCACGATTACCAATACCAGGAGGCGATCCCAGAGCCCGGCCCCTTGCCGGTGCGCCAGATCGAGCTGGCCGACTACCTCGACGATTTCTACTTCGATCAGGACTACAAACTCATCCTGGGCGCCTCGCGCTCAAGCCCCAAGGGTCAGGTGGTCCACCTCGACGCCGGGCGCAAGATCGCCGAGCTCGACCTGCCCGGCATGCCCCACCTCGGCTCGGGCATCACCTGGCAGCATCAGGGCCGCCCGGTCATGGCCAGCCCGAATCTCAAGGAAGGCCTGATCTCGGTGATCGACATGAAGACCTGGCAGACCGTGAAGCAGATCAAGACCGAGGGCCCCGGCTTCTTCCTGCGCAGTCACGAGAACACGCCCTATGCCTGGGCCGATGTCTTCAGCGGCCCGAACAAGGACGTCATGCACGTGATCGACAAGCGCACGCTGGAGATCGTGGCGACCCTGAAGCCCGAGCCGGGCAAGACCTCGACCCACGTCGAGTTCGACCGCTACGGCAAATACGCGTTGGTTTCCATTTGGGAGCAGGACGGCGCGCTCATCGTCTATGACGCCGCCACCCTGAAGGAGATCAAGCGGCTGCCGATGAAGCGCCCTGTGGGCAAGTACAACGTCTGGAACAAGACCCGGCTGTCGGAGGGCACCAGCCACTAAGAGCCTGCTGAATAGGCGCTAAGCCAAGCGGCCGGCGCAATGCCGGCCGTGCTCACTCGGGCAGGGCGATCTTGCCGTCCTTGCTGAACTGGTAGTCCTTGAAGATGTGCTCGGCCGTCAGGATCTGATAGCTGCCGTCGGGCAGTTTGCGGCTGGTGTCCTTGAGCCGGTAGGTGTAGTGGCCGCAGGTCCAGCAGTCGAAGTTGCGCATGTGGGTGCACAGGCAGGTCTTGTCGTAGACGTGGATCTCCTTCGCGCCCGGGTGTTTCGCCAGCTCGCGGTAATAGGCGTCGATGTAGGCACAGTGGCCGTTGGCGTCGAGCAGGTAGCCATAGGCCTCGCAGTTGGGGCGGATGCCGGAGCCGATGGCGGGCGAGTTCTTCAGCATGCGCATGGGATAGCCGGTGGGTGACACGCCGTTGACCTCGATGTCGTCTTCATCGGCCTTGAAGTATTCCTGCTGCACCTTCTCCGGCAGGCCGCACTCGCGGGCCACGGTGAAGCGGGTGGCCACCTGCACGGCGGCGGCACCGTTTTCCAGAAAGCCCACGGCATCGCTGCCGGTGAAGATGCCGCCGGCCGGAATGACCGGGATGTCGAGCTGTTCCTGCCTGAGATAGGCGATGACCTCGGCGGTGATGGTGGCCAGGTCGTACTTCCACCAGTCGTCCAGGCCGAAGCCCAGGTGGCCGCCGGCCAGCGGGCCTTCCACCACGATGAAATCGGGCATGCGCTTGAGCCGGGCGTTCTTGCGCAGGAACAGCTGCAGCGCGCGCAGCGAGGAGACGATGATGCCGAGCTTGGCATCGCGAAAGCGGGGATGGTCCTCGATCAGGGCGAACGAGCCCAGGTGCAGGCCGGCCGACAAAGTGATGCCGTCGATGCCGGCGTCCAGCGCGGCCGACAGCCGAACCTGCAGGGTCTCGCGCGGGGCGTTCATGGTCAGCTTTTCCATGCAGTTGATGAAGATCATGCCTTCACCCCGCTTGGCCTCCATGGTCCGGCCCACGTGCAGGCGGGTCGCCTCCTCGATCTGGCCCAGGTCGAATTTGACCGCCGACTTGTCGATGTTGGCGACGTTGTACTTGTACTGCTTCTGTTTTTCCTTGACGAAGCCGGTCTTGAACCGGCGGTCCGACACGGTCGGGATCATGGCATCGGAGATATGGCCGATGCCGCCCAGGCGGGCCGCCTCCAGCGCCAGCTCGGCGGTGGAGATGTCCACGCCCATGCCGCCGATCATGATCGGCACCAGTTCCCGCTTGCCAAAGCGCAGGCGGAAGTCATCCACGCATTTCATTGCTTAAATTCTGTCCAGGCTCGAATCGAAGGCAGCGGGGAATCCCCCGCCGGAAAAAGACCGACATGATACAGGAGGCGGCCCGCCAATACCGGGGTCGGTGAGTGGGGGCATTCAGCCCGGCCTGCCGTCGGCCCGGGGCCGCCAGTAGAGGGGGGCGTATTTCCAGGCCCAGGCGCCGAAGCTGACGAGCCAGATCACGGCGGCGAGCGAGGCGATGCGATAGGGCGCGATGCCGGGCAGCAGGTCAGGCAGCAGGCGCACCAGGGCGGCCGTCTGCACCAGCCAGAACAGCCACCAGGTCAGGCTGTCGGCTTCGAGGGCTTGGCCGGAATGGCCCAGGCTCACGCGCGAGGCCATGCCGATCAGCATGGAGCCGAAAAAGCCGATGCCCAGGGCATGCAGCGGGGCGTAACCGCCGGTCCAGGGCCAGTCCAGCCACAATCCGAGCGCGCCCAGGGCCGAGAGGGCGAAGGCGAGGGCGGCCCAGACGAAGGCGATGTGCAGCATGGCCAGCAGGCGCACCTGCAGGCTGCGGGCGATGCCCCAGCGCAGGGTGAACCAGAGGGCGATGGCGGCCAGCGCCAGGTCGGTCAGCCAGGTCAGCGGGGCGAGCCCTGCCACCTCCAGCACGGCATGGCCCAGGCTGGCGACGAGCATGATCCAGAGCAGGCCATAGGGCCGGATCATCACATAGTTGGCGACCACGCGACTGGTGAACCAGGGGATCATGCGGTGACACACCGTCAGGAACACCGGCGTGAGAAAGCCCCAGAGCGCCAGGGCCTGGGCCAGCACCAGCCAGGTCGGCTGCTCGCTGTGGAGCCAGGCGAGGTAGGCCAGTTCGCCCAACAGGCCGGCCAAAATGGCGAGCCAGATCGCCCAGGCGTGGCGCCGGTCGTCCACCGTGGCGCCGCGCAGGCAGCTCAGCAGCGCGAACAGGCCGAGCAGCATGCCCAGGGCGTGCAGGGCGATGGCCGTCGCCGCCAGCGGCAGGTGATAGATGCCGGGATAGAACAGGGCCGCGCCGGCCGTGAGCAACAGGAAACTGCCGACATAGGCGGCACGCGAAATCTTGCCGCTGTTCAGCCAATTGGGCACCGCGGTGAAGGCGAAGCCGAAGATGAAGAAGGGAAAGAAGCCGTAGAACATCAGCCAGGCGTGGGCCGGCCCAGGCGCCAGGGCGGAGACCGGCAGGGCAAGCGCGCCCTGACCGGATTCCAGCTCCAGCAGCCACCACGCCATGATCGCGATGCCTTGCACGGCGCCAGGCAGGAACATCACCCGGTGCGGTGCGGCGCTGAAGGTTTGCCAGAGCACGGATAGGAAAGAAGGGTGGGGAGGTGCAGTCATGTTACCCGGTGTTTGCTTGCCAGGAGCTTGATGCGGATCAATGCCCTGCAAGATAGCAGTGTCGGTACACTCGTTCCATTTCAAGGGAGACAGCCTAAGCTTTATTTTTGTTAATATTCATTTGATGATTTGACAAGTAGTCGCGTCGTGCCTATGCAAGGGGATCACCTCAAGTTCCGCAGCCAGCCTGGGGTGACCAAGGCCCAGCTCCTGCAGGGCGAGATGCTGAATCTGGTCTTCCGCCAGTCGCGCGCCAGCCTGTTTGTTTATGCGGTGCTGTTACCCCTGATGTTGTTTATCTACAGCCATGACGTG
>DDKN01000051.1 GCA_002339725.1 Thiobacillus sp. UBA2597 | reverse complement strand
GTCAAGGTGCGCGGCCTGGGCGGCTTCGTGCGCACGAGCTGGGACGAGGTGCTGGAGATCGTCGCCGCGGCCAACGTCTACACCATCCGGAAGTGGGGCCCGGACCGCATCTACGGCTTCTCGCCGATCCCGGCCATGTCCATGATCTCCTATGCTGCCGGCAGCCGCTATCTGTCGCTCATCGGCGGCGCCTGCGGCTCCTTCTACGACTGGTACTGCGACCTGCCCATCGGCAGCCCGCAGACCTGGGGCGAGCAGACCGACGTGCCCGAGGCCGCCGACTGGTACAACTCCACCTACATCATCATCGCCGGCGCCAACCTGCCGATGACGCGCACGCCGGATGCGCACTTCGCCATCGAGACGCGCTACAAGGGCACCAAGATCGTGTCCATGGCGCCGGACTACGCCGAGTTCTGCAAGTTCGCCGACCTGTGGATGCCGGTGCGCCAGGGCACCGATTCGGCCGCCTTCATGGCCATGGGCCACGTGGCGCTCAAGGAGTTCTACATCCAGCGCCAGACCCCCTACTTCCAGGAATACGCGCGCAAGTACACCGACCTGCCGATGCAGGTGCTGCTCCGGCCGCACGGCGAGGGCTTCGTCACCGACCGCAACCTGCGCGCCTCCGACTTCGACGGCGCCCTGGGCGAGAAGAACAACCCCGAGTGGAAGACCATCGCCTTCGACGAGCTCTCCGGTGGGTTCGTCGCCCCCAACGGCTCCATCGGTTTCCGCTGGGGCGAGGAGGGCCGCTGGAACCTGCTGGAGCAGGCGGCGGGCCGCGAGACGCGGCTCGAGCTCAGCTGCCAGGGCAAGCCCGGCACCGAGGTGGTCGCCGTCGGCTTCCCACACTTTACCCCCGGCGAGCCGGCCCTGCTCTTCCGCAACGTACCGGTGCGCCGGCTGAGGCTTGCCGACGGCACTGATGCCCTGGTCGCCTCGGTGTTCGACCTCCTGGTGGCACAGTACGGCATCGACCGCGGTCTGGGCGGCGGCAACGTGGCCAGTTCTTACGACGACGCCAATGTCGCCTACACCCCGGCCTGGGCGGAGAAGATCACCGGCGTGAAGCGCGCCGACCTCGAGCGCACCGGCCGCGAGTTTGCCGACAACGCCGCCAAGACCAAGGGCAAGTCCATGGTGATCATGGGCGCGGCGATCAACCACTGGTACCACCACGACCAGTCCTACCGTTCGATCATGAACCTGCTGCATCTGTGCGGTTGCGTCGGCCAGAGCGGCGGCGGCTGGGCGCACTACGTCGGCCAGGAGAAACTGCGGCCCCAGGCCGGCTGGGCGCCGATCGCCTTCGCGCTCGACTGGCACCGCCCGCCCCGGCAGCAGAACTCCACCTCCTACTGGTACTTCCACACCGACCAGTGGCGTTACGAGACGGTCAAGGCCGACCATCTGCTGTCGCCCGCCGGCAAGAACCGCAACAAGGGCTACAGCCTCGCCGACTACAACGTGGTCTCCACCCGGCTGGGCTGGCTGCCGTCCGCCCCGCACTTCAACAAGAACCCGCTGGAGCTCGCGGTCGAGGCCGAGCGTGCTGGGGCCGCCGACGAGGCGGCCACCGCCAAGTATGTGGCCGAACAGTTGAAGTCCGGGGCGCTGGACGTCGCCTATGCCGACCCGGACAACCCGGTGAACTGGCCGCGCAATCTGATCGTGTGGCGCGGCAATCTGATCGGCACCTCGGCCAAGGGCCACGAGTACTTCCTGAAGCACCTCCTGGGCGCGCAAAACGGCGTGCTGCAGGAAGGCGGCGCCGGCAACGACTGCAAGGAGGTGAAGTGGCGCGACGAGGCCCCGGCGGGCAAGCTCGATCTCATGGTGGACATCAACTTCCGCCTGAACTCCACCGGCGCCTACGCCGACATCATCCTGCCCACCGCCACCTGGTACGAGAAGCACGACCTCAACACCACGGACATGCACCCCTTCATCCACCCGCTGGCCGAGGCGGTGAGCCCGGGCTGGGAGTCGAAGAGCGACTGGCAGATCTTCAAGGCCCTGGCCAAGAAGTTCTCCGGCCTGGCGGCCAAGCACCTGGGCGTGAAGAAGGACGTCGTGGCCCTGCCCATGCAGCACGACTCGCCCTTCGAGCTGGCCCAGCCCCTGGGGCAGGTGCGCGACTGGAAGAAGGGCGAGTGCGAGCCCGTGCCCGGCAAGACCATGCCGCTGATCAAACTGGTGGAGCGCGACTACGGCCAGACCTACAACAAGTTCATCGCCCTGGGCCCGCTCATGGTCAAGATCGGCAACAACGTCAAGGGCCTGGACTGGAACACCGAGCAGGAATACCGGGAGCTGGCGAGCCTCAACCGTGCCGTCACCGAACCGGGCGTGTCGTTCGGCATGCCCAGTCTCGAGGAGGACATCGCGGTGTGCGACTCGGTCATGCGCCTGGCGCCCGAGACCAACGGCGAGGTGGCGCACAAGTCCTGGCATGCCCTGTCGAAGAAGACCGGCATCGACCACAGCCACCTGTATGCCGGGCGGCACGAGGACAAGATCACCTTCCGCGACATCCAGGCGCAGCCCAGGAAGATCATCACCGCGCCGACCTGGTCCGGGATCGAGTCGGAACATGTGTCCTATACCGCGGGCTACACCAACATCCACGAGCACATCCCGTTCCGCACGCTCACGGGCCGCGCCCACTTCTACCAGGACCACGAGTGGATGCTCGACTTCGGCGAGGGCTTCTGCTGCTTCCGCCCGCCGGTGGACATGCAGGAGCACAAGAAGGTGCCCGAGAGCATCCTGAAGGGCCCGCACCTTGTGCTCTCCTGGATCACCCCGCACTCCAAGTGGGGCATCCACTCCACCTACCAGGATAACCTGAGGATGCTCAACCTCTTCCGTGGCGGTCCCTATTTCTGGATCTCGGAGGAGGACGCCAAGTCGGTCGGCATCCGGGACAACGACTGGGTCGAGGCGGTCAACGCCAACGGCGCCACGGTGGCGCGCGCGGTGGTCAGCCAGCGCGTGCCGCGCGGCATGGCGCTGATGTACCACGCCCAGGAGAAGAACGTGAACGTCCCGGGCAGCCCCACCACGGGCAAGCGCGGCGGCATCCTCAACTCGGTTACCCGCGTGGTGGTCAAGCCCACCCACATGATCGGCGGCTACGCCCAGCTCGCCTACAGCTTCAACTACTACGGCCCGGTGGGTTCCAACCGCGACGAGGTGGTGGTGGTGCGCAAGATCGAGGACCGCGACGTCGACTGGCTGGAGCGGCCGTTGACCCCCGAGCGCGAGCAGCAGCGCAACCCCGTCGGCATCGGTGCCAAGTAATCGTCCAGTAGGAGAACACCATGAAAGTCAGAGCCCAATTCGCCTTCGTCTTCAACCTGGACAAGTGCATCGGCTGCCACACCTGCTCAGTGACCTGCAAGAACGTCTGGACCAACCGCAAGGGCGCCGAGTACATGTGGTTCAACAACGTGGAGTCCAAGCCCGGCATCGGCTATCCCAAGCAGTGGGAGAACCAGGACATCTGGCGCGGCGGCTGGGAGCTGAAAAACGGCAAGCTGCAATTGAAGTCCGGCTCCCGGCTCACCCGGCTCGCGAACATCTTCGCCAATCCGGACATGCCGGAGATCGACGACTACTACGAGCCCTTCACCTATGACTACGCCCGGCTGCAGAACGCACCCTTGAGCGAGGCCGCGCCCACTGCGCGCCCGGTCTCCCAGATCACCGGCGAGAAGATGGAGAAGATCCACTGGGGCCCGAACTGGGAGGACGATCTGGCCGGCGAGTTCGACAAGCGGGCCCGCGACCGCAATATGCACGACCTGGAGAAGGCGATCTACAAGCAGTTCGAGCACACCTTCCACATGTACCTGCCGCGCATCTGCAACCACTGCATCAACCCGGCCTGCGT